>DASQMT010000263.1:0-11760 GCA_035645355.1 Solirubrobacteraceae bacterium
GCGCGCCGCCGCCCACTCGACCTCCTCGTCGATCCGCGCCCAGACGGGATACAGCTCGACGAGCCACTCGAACAGCGTCGACTGCTGGGCGAGCCCGCGCGTCGCCGACTGGTAGAGGTGGTGGTGGCAGTTGACGAGCCCCGGGGTGGCCAGGCAGCCGCGGCCGTCGATGCGCGTCACCTGCTCGCCGCCGGCGTCCGGCGCGGGGCCCGCCCCGACCGCCACGATCCGGTCGCCCTCGATCACCACGTGGCCCTCGCGGTGCTCGCTGCCGGCCGCGTCGACGGTCGCGATCGCGCAGCCCTCGATGATCGTGCGCGCCGCTGTCATCACGCCAGGCGCTCGGCCGACAGGCGGACCGCGTCGAGGATCTTCTCGTAGCCCGTGCAGCGGCAGAGGTTGCCGGCCAGCGCCTCGCGGATCTCGGCGTCGCTCGGACTGGGGTTGCGCGCCAGCAGGTCGTGGCTGGCGACGATCAGCCCGGGCGTGCAGAAGCCACACTGCACCGCGCCGGTCTCGACGAAGGCGCGCTGGATCTCGTGCAGCTCGCCGGGCTCGGAGATCCCCTCGACCGTGACCACCTCGCGGCCCTCGGCCTGTGCCGCCAGCACGAGGCAGGCGCAGACGAGCGTGCCGTCCAGGTAGACCGAGCACGACCCGCACTCGCCCTGCTCGCATGCGTTCTTGGAGCCCGGCAGGTCGAGCCGGTCGCGCAGCGCGTCGAGCAGGCTCTCGCCCTCCCAGACGCCGTCGGCCTCGCGCGGCTCGCCGTTGACGGTCAGCGACAGGCGCATCAGCCGTGCACCTCCGCCCACGCCCACGCGAGCGTGCGCCGGCCCAGCACGCGCAGCCCGTGATGGCGGTAGGCCGCGCTCCCGCGCACGTCGTCGATCGGCCGCGCCGCCTCGTCGACGAGCTCGCCGAAGCGCTCGAGCGCCGCGGCGGGGATCGGGCTGCGCGACTCCCACAGGCGCTGCTCTTCGAGCACGCCGCCGATGAAGTCGCAGGCGGCGGTCGCGAGGATCGGCGTCGGCCCGGCAGAGCCGATGCATGCGCTCACGCGACGCTCGTCGGGCCACAGCTCGAGCGCCAGCGAGCAGACCGCGATCACCATCGCATTGCGGGTGCCGATCTTGGAGAACTGCTGCGGCCCGCCGGCGGGCGGCAGCCGGTACGCCGCGATCAGCTCGTCGGGAGCGAGCCCGTTGCGCTTCGGACCGGTGACGAAGTCCGCGATCGGCACGCGCCGCGACGAGCGTGCCGACGCCAGCTCGACCTCGGCGCCGGAAGCGAACAGCGGCGGCAGGCCGTCGCCCGCCGGCGAGGACGTGCCGAGGTTGCCGCCGACGGTGCCGCGGTTGCGGATCTGTGGCGAGCCGACGGTGCGGGAGGCGATCGCCAGCCCGGGCAGCCGGTCGGCGAGCTCCTCGATCAGACGCGTATAGGTGACGCCGGCGCCGATCCGCAGGCTGCCGTTGTCCGTGCCCCATTCGGCCAGCTCGGGAATCCGCGTGAGATCGAGCATCGCCGGTGGCCGGACGCGGTCGAAGTTCAGCTCGACCATGACGTCCGTGCCACCCGCGATCGGCTTCGCCTCCGGCTGCGCGGCCTTCATCTCCAGCGCCTCGTGCAAGCTGCCGGGCCGGAGGATCTCCATGGTGCGATCCTAAACGGGCTTGGATTCGACGACACGGCATGCGACGCCGGACGCGATCGAGCTCGCCGCCACGGTGCTCGAGCGCTGCGACGCGCTGGCCGCGTTCAGCGAGGAGCCCGACCGGCTCACGCGCCGCTTCGCCACCGGCGCGCTGCGGCTCGCGGGCGAGGCCGTCGCGGACTGGATGCGCGCGGCCGGCATGTCCGTCCGCCGCGACGCGATCGGCAACGTCGTCGGGCGCTGCGAGGGAGCGCGTGAGGGGGCGCCGGCGCTGCTGCTGGGCTCTCACCTGGACACCGTGCGCGACGCGGGCCGCTACGACGGCATGCTCGGCGTGCTCGTCGCGATCGCCTGCGTCGAGCGGCTGCGCGCCGCCGGGCGCACGCTCCGGTTCGCGCTCGAGGTGCTCGCCTTCGCCGACGAGGAGGGTGCGCGCTACGGCACCGCGTACCTCGGCAGCAGCGTCTTCGCCGGGCGGTTCGACCGTGCGGTCCTCGAGCGCCGCGACGGCGACGGAGTCGCGATGGCGGACGCGCTGCGCTCGTTCGGCGGCGACCCGGACGCGCTCGAGGCGGCCGCCCGCGACCCGTCCGGCCTGCTCGGCTACCTCGAGGTGCACATCGAGCAGGGTCCGGTGCTCGAGGCCGCGGGGCTGCCCGTCGGCGTGGTTTCCGCGATCGCCGGTCAGTCGCGCGCGCAGGTCGTCTTCACAGGAGCCGCCGGTCACGCGGGCACCGTCCCGATGAGCGGCCGGCGCGACGCGCTGTGCGCCGCCGCGGAGTGGATCGTTGCCGTCGAGGCCGACGCGCGCGACGCCGAGGGCGTCGTGGCGACGGTCGGCGAGCTGCGCGCCGAGCCCGGCGCGAGCAACGTGATCCCGGGCCGCGCGGAGCTCTCGCTAGACGTCCGCCACGCCGACGACTCCGTGCGCGAAACCGCTCACGAGCGCCTGCACGAGCGCGCAGCCGCGATCGGCGCAGCGCGCGGCGTCGAGGTTTCCTGGAGCATCGTGCAGGAGTCGCCCGCGGTGGCCTGCGCATCCGGCTTGAGCGACCTGCTGGCCGAGGCGGTGGCGGGCGCCGGCCACGCCGTGCGCCACCTCCCCAGCGGCGCGGGTCACGACGCGGCCGTGATCGCGGCCATCGCTCCCGTCGCGATGCTGTTCGTGCGCTGCGCCGGCGGTATCAGCCACAACCCGGCGGAGGCGGTGACACGCGACGACGTCGCCGTCGCGATCGAGGTCACGAGCCGCTTCCTCGAGCTGCTCGACCCCCAGGAGGACTGAAAGCCGTGACGATGCTGTCGATCAAGGCCGGCCCGTACGAGTTCATCGCTCGCATGGAGGAGGCGCTGGCGCCCCAGACGTGCGCGGCGTTCGCGATGCTGCTGCCGTTCGAGCAGAAGGTGATCCACGTGCGCTGGAGCGGCGAGTCGACCTGGATCCCGCTCGGCGACCTCGAGCTGGGGGTGGGCTACGAGAACCACACGAGCCACCCGGCCCCAGGCCAGCTGCTGCTCTACCCGGGCGGCATCTCCGAGACGGAGGTCCTGCTCCCCTACGGCGGCTGCCGCTTCGCCAGCATCGTCGGGCAGCTCGCCGGCAACCACTTCCTCACAGTCGTCGAGGGCAACGAGAACCTGCGCGCGCTGGGCGAGCTGACGCTCTGGAAGGGAGCGCAGGACATCGTCTTCGACCGCGCCTGAGCGAACGTCTGGCGCGGGGCGCTTCACAGGCGCGTACGCTTCGCGATCGTGTGGGGGATGCCCGTGACCGCTCGCAGGCCGTGACGTCGCGCCTCGGGGGCGTGCGCTGGCGCCGGGGAGCGATGCTGCTCCTCGCGCTGATCCTGCTCGCGGGCGCATGGGAGCTCTACAAGCTGCTCGCCCCCGACGACGGCGTGAGCATCGGCGACTCGCTAGTCCTGCCGCGCTCGGACGACGCGTCGATGCCGCACCTGACGCGCGTCATCGAGGTGTTCGGGGAGCAGGAGGTCGCGGGGGTGGCGGGCGGCGGCACGGTGCTCGCGTCCGTCGTCGACGCGGTCTGGTACTCACTGCGGCTGGCAGTCGCCGGCTTCGTGGCCGGAGTCGTCGTGGGCTTCCTGCTGGCGCTCGCGATGCAGCGCGTCCGGGTGGTCGAGCGGGCGCTGCTGCCATGGGTCGTGCTCAGCCAGACCGTGCCGCTGATCGCGCTCGCGCCGCTGGTCTACGGCTGGAGCGGCAACCTGAGCCTGTTCGGGCTCGAGTGGCAGCCGTGGATGTCGGTTTCGGTGATCGCCGCATACCTCGCCTTCTTTCCGGTCGCGATCGGGGCACTGCGCGGGCTGTCCTCGCCGCCGCCGGTGCAGACCGAGCTGCTCGCCGCCTGCGCGGCGTCGTGGTGGCAGACCCTGCTGCGGCTGCGGCTACCCGCGTCGGTCGGCTACCTGATCCCCGCGCTGAAGCTCGCGGCGGCGTCCGCGATCGTCGGCGCGATCGTCGCCGAGATTTCGATCGGGCTGAGCGGCGGCATCGGCCGGCTGATCATCTCCTATGCCCAGCAGGCCACGGGCGACCCGGCGCGCATCTACGCTCCGATCGTCGGCGCCGCGGCGATGGGCGTCGTGGCCGTCGGGCTGGTGTCGCTGCTCGGCATCGCGCTGCGCCGCTACCAGCCCCAGGAGAGCGTGTGAGCGCCCCGCGGCCACCGGCGGTCGCCCTGGAGGGAGTCGACAAGCGCTTCGGCGCCGGTGACACGGCCGTCGACGCGCTGACCGGGATCGACCTGACCGTCGCCGCGGGCGAGTTCGTCTCGCTGATCGGGCCGTCAGGCTGCGGCAAGTCGACGCTGCTGCGCATCATCGCCAATCTGATCGATCCGAGCGCGGGCTCGGTGCTCGTCAACGGCAAGCCGGCACGCCAGGCACGCCTGGACCAGGACTACGGCATCGCCTTCCAGCAGGCGGGGCTGCTGGAGTGGCGCACCGTCCAGGCGAACGTCGAGCTGCCGCTCGCCCTGCACGGGCTCGGGCGGGCGGAGCGCGGCCGGCAGGCGCGCGAGCTGCTGGAGCTGGTCGGGCTCGCCGAGTTCGGTGGCCATCGCCCCAGCCAGCTCTCTGGCGGCATGCAGCAGCGCGTCGCGATCGCGCGCGCGCTCGCACGCCGGCCGGCGCTACTGCTGATGGACGAGCCGTTCGGGGCGCTCGACGAGATGACGCGCGAACGGATGCAGTCCGAGCTGATCCGCATCTGCACCGAGACGCGCGCCGCCGTGGTGTTCGTCACGCACTCCATCCCCGAGGCCGTGTTTCTCTCCCAGCGCGCGGTCGTGATGTCGCCGCGCCCGGGCCGGATCACGGACGTCATCGAGGTCCCGCCAGGAACCCGCGACGAGGACTTCCGCGAGGCCGACGCGTTCTACGCGACGATCACCGAGGTGCGCGAGGCGCTGCGCGGCCGGACGCGCGAGGGGTCGCCGTGAGGACCGGCGCGGTCTGGTCGGGGCGCATCTTCGCGGGCCTCTGGCCGCCGCTGCTGTTCGGAGTCGGTTTCCTCCTGCTCTGGGAGGTGTTCGTGCTGCTGCGCGACATCGAGCCGTTCGTGCTTCCGAAGCCGAGCGCCATCTTCGAGCAGTTGCGCGAGAATCTCGGGCCGATCCTCACGGCCACCTGGGACACGGGTCGCAACGCGCTGGTCGGGCTGGCGCTCGGGCTCGCCGCCGGGTTGCTGGCGGCGCTGCTCGCTTCGCGCCTGCGCGTGCTCGAGGAGTTGCTCACGCCGCTCACGGCCGCGGCGGCGGCGATCCCGATCGTCGCCCTGACGCCGATCCTCAACACGATGTTCGCCTCGACCTCGAGCACGCCGCGGCGGCTGATCGTGATGATCTACGTGTTCTTCCCGATCTTCATCAACACGCTCAAGGGACTGCGGCAGATCGACCCCGTGCACTCCGAGCTGATGCGCAGCTACGCGGCCTCCCCGTGGACGACGACGCGCGTCGTGCGCCTGCCCGGCGCGCTGCCGTACTTCTTCACCGGGCTCAAGATCGCGTCGTCGGGCGCGGTGATCGCCGCGATCGTCTCGGAGTACTTCGGCGGGCTGCAGCAGGGCCTCGGGCCCGCGATCACCTCCGCCGCCGCTGCCTCGGCATACCCGCGCGCGTGGGCGATCGTGACGGCCGCGATCGCGCTCGGCCTGATCTTCTACATCGCCGCGGTGCTCGCCGAGCGCCTGGCGATGCCCTGGCAACGACCACAAGGAGAGCTGACGTGAATTCGTTCCTGAAGCGTGTCGTTTGCGCCACCGCAGTCGCGGCATCGGCGCTGGCACTGGCCGCCTGCGGAGACGACGAAGGCGAGTCGAGCGAGCCGACCCCGAGCTCAGCCGAGAGCACGGAGCTGACCCCGGTCAAGCTGCAGCTGCAGTGGTTCACGCAAGCCCAGTTCGCGGGCTACTTCGCCGCCGTCGACCAGGGCTTCTACGAGGACGCCGGACTCGACGTCGAGATCCTCGAGGGCGGCACCGACATCGTGCCCCAGACCCAGCTCGCCCAGGGCCGCGCGGACTACGCGATCGCCTGGGTGCCGAAGGCGCTCCAGTCGCGCGAGCAGGGCGCCGGCATCACCGACGTCGGCCAGGTCTTCCAGCGCTCCGGCACGCTGCAGGTCTCCTTCAAGGACAAGGACATCACGACCGCGGCGGACCTGAAGGGCAAGAAGGTCGGCAACTGGGGCTTCGGCAACGAGTTCGAGTTGTTCGCCGGGATGACCAAGGCCGGCATAGACCCGGGCAAGGACGTGACGCTCGTCCAGCAGCAGTTCGACATGCAGGCGCTGCTGAAGGGGGACATCGACGCCGCGCAGGCCATGATCTACAACGAGTACGCGCAGGTGCTCGAGGCCAAGAACCCCGACACCGGTGAGCTCTATAAGCCCGAGGACTTCAACCGGATCGACTGGAACGAAGAGGGCACGGCGATGCTCCAGGACGCGATCTGGGCCAATACCGAGAAGCTCGAGAGCGACAAGGCGTACCAGGACCAGACCGTCAAGTTCCTCGAGGCGAGCTTCCGGGGCTGGATCTACTGCCGCGACAACGCGGAGAAGTGCCGTGACATCGTGGTCGCCAAGGGCTCCAAGCTCGGTGCCAGCCACCAGCTCTGGCAGATGAATGAGATCAACAAGCTGATCTGGCCGTCCGAGAACGGGATCGGCATCGTCGACGAGGCCGCCTGGGACCAGACGGTGCAGGTCGCGATGGAGACGAAGAACGCGGAGGGCGCGACCGTCATCACGAAGGCGCCCGAAGGCCTGGCGTACACGAACGACTACGCCGAGAAGGCTGTCGCCGCACTCGAGGCCGACGGCGTCGACCCGAACGGAGCCGACTTCGAGCCGATCGAGGTGCAGCTCGAGGCGGGCGGCGCCTGACGCCATCACGCGGAAACGGCCGTGCGCCACTGACGGCGTACGGCCGTTCCCGGAGAGGACCGCATGGCTGCGCCGACCGCAACGATCCGCACGGCGACGTCCGCCGACGCCGGGGCGATCGCCGAGATCTATAACCAGGGAATCGCCGAGCGCCAGGCGACCTTCGAGACCGACGAGCGCTCGAGCGCCGAGATCGCCGAGTGGCTCGGCCGCGAGCGCGAGCCGGTGCTCGTCGCGGATCTCGGCTCGCGGGTCGCCGGCTTCGCCCGCGTGATCCGGTCCTCGGACCGCTGCGCCTACGCGGGTGTAGGCGAGTACGCGATCTACCTCGATCCGGCGGCTCGCGGGCAGGGCGTCGGAGCCCGGCTGCTCGAGGAGCTCACCATGGCCGCGGAGCGCGCGGGATACTGGAAGCTGATCGGCAAGCTGTTCACGACGAACGCGGCGAGCTTGGCGCTCGCCCGTCACTGCGGCTTTCGCGCGGTTGGGGTGCACGAGCGCCATGGCCGCCTCGACGGCGAGTGGAAGGACCTGCTGGTCGTCGAACGGCTGCTGGGAGAGGCCGCCGATGGCTAGGCGACGCGGGATCGCCGGGCAGCTTCGCGTAGTCGAGCGCGCGGTCGGTAGGCCGCGAGCCGCTCGACGTGATGCGGGTGCTGGCCGGGATGCGAGAACGGATGGTTGAGCTCCGGGTCCTCGAGGCAGCGGGCATGGTGCGCGGCGGCGAGCGAAAGGAACGCCGGCTTGCCGCCGGCGAACTCGAACAGCGTCGTGCGCACGGGGACAGTCAGTCCGGGTACTCGTCCTTGCGCCACGCCCGGAAGTCGTCGGTCGTGGCCTTTGGCGTGCGCTTGAGAAGCGCGGAGTTGTAAGGCGCGACGAACGGATCGGGCGCCGACACGGTGTAGGTGTGGTAGACGGTCCCGTCCTCGCGCGCGAAGGCGATGAAGCTCGGGTTCTCGCGCAGGCCGTCCTCGAGCTTCGCCCCGACCTGACGCCCCCAGTTCTCGAGCCATTCGGGTGGGTTCTCGGCCAGCTCGACGATCTCGGGGATCTGCTGCGCCTGCTCAGGTGTCAGCGCTAGCCCGAAGTCGAACGGGAACTCGGTCGCGTAGGTCGAGACGTAGGGGAACGTCCACCCCATGCGCTGCTTGTAGGCGGTCAGCCGGTCGATCGGCGCGCGCGAGAAGCAGATCAGCGTCACGTCGCGGTGGTTGAGGTGGACGCGCGTGGGGTCCAGCTCGTCGCCCAGGTTCGAGCACCCCGGGCACGCACCGATCTCATAGTCGGGGCCGAACATGATGTTGTAGGCGAGTAGCTGGGAGCGTCCGTCGAACAGCTCCTCCAGCGTCTTCTCTCCCTCCTCGGTGTCGAACCGGTATTCCTTCTCCACCGGGACCCAGGGCAGCTGGCGCCGCCGGTCGACCACCTTGCGCTCGAGCTCGGCCTGCTCGGCCTCGAGCTTGGCAAGTTCGTCGCGCGCGGCCTGCCATTCCGCGCGGGTTCCGATCTTGTGGTCGGGCATGTTCCACGTCCTTTGGCCGTTCGTCGGGGGTCAGCCTACGCCGCTGCGGGCGTGAGCGGCATGACGGGCCGGGTGACGGGCCGTGGCGGAGAGTCGTGGTGAGACCGGGAGGGTACGGTCGCACCGAGGACGCCATGGGTCACCACCGGGAGAACGGCTCCCTTGAAGCGAAGGTCGGCGAGTTCGGTCGCGCATACGCGTCTGCGCTGCTGCGCGGCGACGAGATCGCGGCCGAGATCGCTATCCGCGAGGCGATGGATGCCAAGCTGAGCACCGCGCAGATCGATGACGAGATCATCGCCCCGGCGCTGTGGTTCGTCGGCGAGCTCTGGGAGCGTGGCGAGATCACCGTCGCGGACGAGCACCTCGCCACCGAGATCTCCGTACGCGTGCTGGCCTTGCAGCGCGAGGCGCAGCGGGTCAGGCGCGCTCGTGGCGGTCACCGCGTCATGCTCGCGGCGCCTGCCGGTGAGCTGCATGTCGTCGCCCTGCGCATGATCGCCAACCTGCTCCGCGACGCCGGCTATCACGTGGTGATGCTCGGCGCCGACGTGCCCGCGGATGCGCTGGCTGCCGCGGCCGTCCGCCACGAGCCGGACGTGATCTGCCTGACCGCGACCATGCCCGGGGGAGCAGACCAGGTGCTGATCGCGATCCACCAGGTACAGCTGGAGCTGCCGACCGCAGGGTTCATCCTCGGCGGGGACGGCGTCATGCCGCGAGTGCGTGCGCGGCCCGGGATCGTCGTCTGCGAGCGCGTCTCGGAGGTCGTCGAGGCCGTCGACGCGATGGTCAAGCATGCCGACTCGAACTAGGCGCTAGGCACGCCACTTCACGCTGCATCCGCGCGGCTCCGTCTCGGGCTGCGCGACGTTCTCACCCTCGAGCACCGCGTCGAGCGCGCGGCGCAGCCAGATCGCGTTCTGGGACGGGTCGCGGTGATCGGCATCGGGCGCACCGCGGTACGCCAGTCGCTGCTGCGCGTCGAGCACGAAGACGTGCGGCGTCACCGTGGCGCCGAGCGCGCGGGCGACCTCCTGCGACTCGTCGTGCAGGTTCGGGTACGGCCAGCCCTGCTCGCGCACGAAGCGCCGGATGTGGTCGAGCGAGTCGGCCGGGTAGCGCGTCGCGTCGTTGGCGTGGATGCCGAGAAAACGGACGCCGCGCGGCGCGTACTCCTCGGCCACCGCTCGCAGCCGCGGGTTCCAGGCGATCACGTACGGGCAGTGCATGGAGGTCACGACCAGCACCGTGGCCGGAGGGGCATCCGCGAGCGGCACACGGTGCTCGGCGCCTTCGGTGTCGGGCAGCGCGAACGCCGGAACGCCGTCGCCGAGTTGCATGGACGTCGTGGTCGGCATCGCACGAGCGTACGTCCCTTGCGTGCGGCTTGTCGGCACTACGCGGAGGTCGGTTGCGCGTACGCGCCTGTTCTCGTCAGCTTTGACGATGCGCGAGCCGTCACGAATGGGGCCTGTCGGCTGACGATGGCTGCACAGCCATCAGGTCAGCGCAGCGACCGCACGCGCGACGCCGCGCAGGTCGTCGGCGAACGCCTGCCGCTCGCGCCGGCGCGACTCGTCCTCGCGGTCGCGCACGATCGCGGAGGGGTGGATGGTCGCGGCGACGATCGGCGCCAAGTCGGACTCGATCAGCTCGCCGCGGTGCTGTGTGACCCGGAAGGCGCTGCCGAGCAGCGCCTTGGCTGCGGTCGCCCCGAGCGCGACCACACCCGTCGGCCGGATCAGCTTGATCTCCGTCTCAAGCCAGGGCGTGCACGCATCGATCTCACCCTTCCTGGGCGTCTGGTGGATGCGGCGCTTCCTGCGCTCCTCGAACTTGAAGTGCTTGACGACATTCGTCACGTAGACGTCGCGGCGCTCGATCTCCGCCGCCTCGAGCGCCCGGTCCAGTTCGCGCCCGGCCGGCCCCACGAACGGCCGCCCTGCTCGGTCTTCCCGGTCGCCGGCCATCTCGCCGACGAGCACGATCCTCGCGCCCGCGGGCCCCTCGCCGAACACGGTCTGGGTCGCGTCGCGCCACAGCTCGCACCCGCGGCACCCGACGGCTGCCGCGCGCATGCGTGAAAGCGTCGGCCGCTCCGGGATGAACTCGCGGGCGCTCATCGCATCACCCTGGCCAGCACCTGTTCGTGCCGCTGTTCCTGCCGCTTGTCCTGGAGGCGTTTGGGGTGTTGACGGTCGTGGCGGCGCGCTGCTTGCTCATGCCGTGAGCGCTCCTCTCCCATCAGGTCTGGGATTCGTACCCGGGTCGCGCGTTGGTGATTCACCCGAGCGCCTGGACTCGGCGGTCTGCCCTAGCGCCTCGTCGACTCAACGCGAGAACGGCCGGCGAGCAACTTGGAGGACGCGGCCGGCTTTTGGCAGACGTATAGGCACCTCGTCAGGCTCGGCCGCGCAGGTGGGGATGGCGAGGACGCCCGCGCAGTTCGCCGGTCAGCTCTGCTGTCCCATCGACCACATCGCCCACAGGGTGGTGCGCACGCGGCGAGGCTGACGCAGGACCGACACGATCGCGTGCGCGACGTCCTCGGGGCGCAGGTAATCGGCCAGCTCGGGAGAGTCCTCGGTCCGCCCCGTGCCCATCGCGAACTCCGTGTGCACCCCCGCAGGGCAGATCGCGGTCACGCGGATGCCCCGTGCGCGCAGCTCGCGATCCAGGGCGCCGGCGAGCCCAATCTGCGCGAACTTCGTCCCAGCGTAAACCGCTTCGTCCTCGCCGCCGCGCAACCCGGCCACCGACGAGACGATCACGACGTCCCCGCCCCCTGCCTCGAGCAGCGCCGGCACCGCTGCGCGCACCGTCCAGACCGTGCCGGCATAGTTGGTCTCCATCATCGCGGCCACGTCGTCGTCGTCGTGGTCGAGGATGCCACCGTAGAGCCCGATGCCGGCGTTCGGCACGATCGTGTCCAGACGCCCGAAGCGTTCGACGGCCGTCCGGACCAGGCGGTGGTTGTCCTCCGGCGAGCGAACGTCCATGACTACCGACGCGACGTTCTCGGGCCCGAGTTGCTCCTCGAGCTCGGCGAGGCGCTCCTCGCGACGTGCTCCGACGACCACCTTCGCCCCCTCCTCGATAAGCAGACGAGCAGCAGCGCTCCCGATACCTGCGCTGGCGCCGGTGATAGCGACGACGGTGTCGGTGAG
>DASQMT010000264.1:0-7325 GCA_035645355.1 Solirubrobacteraceae bacterium
GGCGCCGAGATCACGCTCGGCGGAGCGGCCGCGACGCGGCTGCTGCCAACCGCCGGCGCGGGCGGCGCGGCGCTTACGCTGTGGGCGATCGCCAAGACCGGCATCGGCCGCGAGCAGGCGGGACGCATGCTGCTCACCTTCCTCTCGCTGCTCTACGGCGTCTTCCTCGCCGGCATCCTGGTCTCCGGCGCGGCGATCGCGCTCGGCTACGGCGGGGCGACGGGCCACGCCGCGGTGGCCGGCGGCGCCGCGCTCGCCGCGGCCCTCGCGATTGTCATGGGGCTGGTGCTCGCCGCGCGCGGCGCCGAGGCGCACGCGGATGCGGGTCGGGTCGTGCGCGGTGCGGCGCTGCTCGGCGCCTCGATCCGCGACGCGCTCGGCTTTCTGCGCAACGGCGACGCGCGCCTGCTGGGCGCGCCCGCATGGTGGGTGTTCGACGCCGCCGTGCTGTGGGCCATGTTCCACGCGCTCGGCGAGCCACCCGCGCTGCCGGTGCTGGCGTTCGCGTACTTCGCCGGCCAGGTCGGCAACACGCTGCCGCTGCCCGGCGCCGTCAGCGGCGGTATGGTCGGCACCCTACTGGCGTTCGGCGTCGCGCCGGACCTTGCACTCTCGTCCGTGCTCGCCTACCGCGCCGTCGCAATCTGGCTGCCCGCGCCGCTCGGGCTGGCGGCGCTCGGCGCGCTGCGCTCGCGCGTCGCGCGCTGGACGCAGGAGCCCGCGCAGCCCGTCACGGCACCGCCCTTCGTCGCCAAGCGCCCGGCGCGGGCGGTCCCGGCCCTGACCTCCGCCGCGCCCTGCACGGGTTCGGCCTGACGAGACCGGGCACGAGGGACCCAGTGGGTCCTTTGTCGTCATCGCTGCACCAGCGCCTGCCCGCGACCCCCGCGAGCGTCACCACCGCGCGCCATAGCGTGGCGAGCTTCGCCGCAGACCTGCAAGTGGACCTCGACGACATCCGGCTCGCCGTTTCCGAGGCGGTGGCCAACGCGGTCATGCATGCCTACGCGGACAGCGCCCGCGGTGAGATCGAGCTGAGTGCCGGCACGTCGCCGTCAGCGCTGACGGTCACCGTCCGTGATCACGGGCGCGGCCTGCGCGCCGGCGGCAGCGGGTCGGGAGCGGGATACGGCCTCACGATAATCCGGCGCATCGCCGAGCATGTCGAGCTGTCCGACGGGCCCGACGGCGTATCGCTGACGATGACGTTCCCGCGCGCCGCGGCGCCGTCGATGGGCTAGCGGAAACGCGCCGGGTCGAACTCCGGCGGTGGACCGGGCCCACCCTCCAGCACTAACTCCGCCACGAGCCGCGCGGAGGCGGGCCCCAGCGAGATCCCCCACGGCCCGTGCCCGGCGGCGACGAAGACGTCGTCGCGGCCCGGCGCGCGGCCCAGCAGCGGCAGTCCGTCCGCCGACAGCGGCCGGGCGCAGGCACGCACGGCGCCAGTCGCCGCGCCGGTGAGCGCCGGCACGAAGCGCCGGCCACGCTCGTGCAGCAGGGAGGCGACCGCATCGGGATCAGGACGGCGCGGCAGGAACAACGAGCCGAGCGCGGAGGCCGAGCCGGTCGTGACGAGGCTGAAGAGCGGCGGCGGCTCGCCGCCGCGTGCGACGAGCTGCTCGACGCCTGCCTCCTCGAGCGCGTGGGCGGGCGGGGTGGGGAGCCGAACCTCCGCGACCACGCCCCACAGCGGCGTGATCGGTCGCCAGGCGCCGCGCGGATCGACCAGCGCGGGCGTCCACGGCCCGGCCGCCACGACGACGGCGCCCGCCGCTTGACGCGTGCCGTCGATGCTGACGCCGCCCGGTGCGAGCGCGGCGTCGGCGCCGGTCGCCAGCCGCGCGCCCGCGGCGACCGCGCGCGCCGCGAACGCGCGCGTCGCGGCCGACGGGCCGACCGGATAGCCCGTCGCGAGCCGCAGACCGGCGAGCCCGGGCGCGACCGCGGGCTCGACCGCGTGCGGCTCGACCCGCTCGGCGGCAAGCTCCGGGAACGCGTGCTCCAGCGCGCCCAGCTCGGCGGCGAGCGCGGCGTCCGATGCGGCCAGCAGCAGCACGCCGGGCGGCTCGGACGCGAGGCTGAAGCCGTGCTCCTCCAGCCCGCGGTAGAGCTCCAGGCTCTCCTCGAACAGCGGCGCAAGCGCCGCGTCCATCGGGTGCTGCAGGATGCCGGAGTTGCGGCCCGACGCCGCGGCGCCGACGTCATCGCGCTCGACCAGCAGCACCGAGGCGCCGGCCTCGGCGAGGAACGCCGACAGCGCGCAGCCGAGAATCCCCGCACCGACTACGACGACGTCGGGGTCAGTCAAAGCGGACGTCCAGCTTGCGGCCCGCGCCACCGGGCAGCCCGAGCTGCAGCTCGGCCGTCTCGCCGCTCCTGATCCCCCTCGTCGCGGCGCACCAGCCGGCGAGCGTGCTGTCGAGCGGCCGGCCGTTGACGGCCACGATCAGGTCATTGGCGTCGAGTCCCGCGCGGTCGGCGCCCGACCCCGGCAGCATGCCGCGCACGAGCAGCCCCTCCGGCAGGTTGCGCGCGGCCAACGCGGCGGACTCCGGGTAGCCGAAGCCGGCGCCGATCGACGCGATCGAGCCGCCGTCGCGCAGCGTCGCCAGCACCTCCCGCGCGCGCCTGCCGGCGATCGCGTAGTTGGCCCCCTGCAGCGGCCGGTCGTCGTCACCGATGGTTCGTGCGGCGGCGTTCACCCCTACGACGCGCCCGTCGAGGTCGACGAGCGGTCCGCCCGAGAAGCCGGGGTCCAGCGCCGTGTCGGTCCGGATCGCGTCCGCGTAGGCCGGCACGTCGGCGCCCGGATCGCCGAACGTCGCATGTGCCGCGGACACCACGCCGCGGGTGGACGAGGCCCGCTCCGCCCGGTCGGCGCTCTGGGGGAAGCCGAACGCGAGCACGCTCTCGCCCTGGCCGGCGTCGCCGAAGCCGAGCGCCTCGGCCCCGAGCACGCCGGCGACCCGCAGCAGCGCGAGGTCGTCGCAGGGCGCGCTGGCGACGACCTGCGCCTCGACGGTGCCGGCCTGCGTGCGCACGAAGAATCGCTGGCCGCTGTTGATCACGTGTGCGGCAGTCACCAGCAGCCCCGCCTCGCGGTCGAGCACCCAGGCGCTGCCCAGGCCGCTCGGGGCGCCGGGCGTGCGCGCCTCCACCTGGAGCGTGGCCGGAGCCACATCGCGCACGACCGCGGCGACCCGCCCCTCGTCGCCTCCGCGGCCGCCGATCAGCAGCACGCCGACGGCTGCCGCCGCGACCGTTGCGACGGCCAGCGCCGCGTAGGTCAGCCGCCGGCCGCGGCGCGCGCGTGTGTCCACGAGCCGGCCGATCATCGACCAGGACGGGTTCGACTCCGGGGCGGACGGCGCGTCGGGCGCCATGGCGGCGGCCGCGGGCGCCGCGGCGAGCACGGCGATCCGCAGCGAGCCGATCCCGATCTCCTCACCGCCGCGCAGCGTCCGCTCGCGCGTCGGCTCGCCGTCCACGAGCGTCCCGTTAGCCGAGTCGAGATCGCGCAGCCGCAGCCCACCGGCGACCGGCGCCAGCTCGGCGTGACGGCCCGATGCCAGCGAGTCGCGGAGGATCAGGTCCGCGCCCTCGACACGACCGAGCACGAGCGGGCGCTCGACCTGCAGCACGCGACCGGCGTCCTCGCCGCTGAGCACCTCGAGCCACATCGGCAAGCCCGCTAGCCGGCCGCTGTTCCGGCGCCCATGAGCCCGCGGACCTTGACCTGGAGCTGGAGCTGGGAGAAGGGCGCCGTCAGCCGTGCGTCGGCGCCCGCGGCCGCGACGTCGCCGCTCGAGGCCTCCTTGTGCTCGACGAGCAGCAGCACCTTCGCAGCGCGTGTGGCCGAGTCGGCCCGCAGCGCGGCGACGACCTCGCGCGCCGGCTGCCCCGGCGCGTTCCAGGCGAGCACGACCAGGTCGGGACGGCCGTCGCGGACGACGTCGAGCAGCGATCGTCCCGTGGGCGCTTCCTCGACGTCGAAACGGTCGCCGACGGCGATCCGCGTCAGTGCGCGCGTGCTCGTGTCGAGCCCGGCCAGCAGGACGCGCGGACGGCCGGTCGCGCTCACGTCCGCGCTCGCACGCGGTCCGATGCTGGTTCGCATCGAGGCGTGGTCTCCGGACACCGGGACACGGCGCATGCCGGCCGACGTGGGAACGCGGAAGGGATCGCCGGGCGCCGCCACCGGCCGCGTGAGCACGCTGTCGGCCAGCGGGCCAGAGGAGTCGATCACTGAGCGCGCCGCGGACGTCAGGTCGGCACAGGTCTGGAAGCGCCGCCCGGGCGCCTTCTCGAGCGCCTTCGCGACCACTGCGTCGAGTCCCTCGGGAAGCTCCGGGCGCGCGTCGGTCAACTTGGGCGGCTCCTCGGCCATGTGCGCGTATATCACCGCCACGTCGCTGTCGCGCGCGAACGGCAGCTCGCCGGTCAGGCACTGGTAGACGAGGCACCCGAGCGCGTAGACGTCGGTGCGCGCGTCCACCCTCCCGCCCTCGATCTGCTCGGGCGCGATGTAGTGGACCGTCCCGACCATGTCGCCCGCCTTCGTCAGGCCCGCCGCCGTCCCCTCGATCCGCTTCGTCAGGCCGAAGTCGGTCAGGAACGCGGTGCGGCCCTCGATCAACACGTTGGCGGGCTTCACGTCGCGATGGATCAGACCCTGCGCGTGAGCGGCGTCGAGCGCGGCGGCGACCTGGCGGCAGACGTCGAGCGCGCGGTACGGGGGCAGCCGGCCCTGGTCGCGCAGCACGGTGGACAGGTCGGAGCCCTCGATGTACTGCATCGCGAGGTACAGCAGCCCGTCATGCTCGCCCGCGTCGTAGACGGTCACGATGTTCGGATGCTGCAGCGCACCGGCGATCCGCGCCTCACCGTTGAAGCGCTGGCGGAAGCCGGCATCCTCGGCGAGCTCGGGGGCGATGATCTTTATCGCGGCACGCCGGCCGAGGTTCAGGTGCTCGGCACGGTAGACCAGGCCCATGCCGCCGCGCGCGATCAGCTCCTCGATCCGGTAGCCGGCGAGAACTCTGCCGATATGCGGGTCTGTTGTCGTGTTCGGCATCATGGTCAAGTATGGATGACGACGTTCTCGCCGCCACCCGCATCCTTGTTATCGGCGGGAATGGCGACGAGGCCGAGTCCCTGCGGGCACAGTTGATCGCCGCAGGGATCCCGTCGGTCGGCGTGGTGGCCGACGTGGACCTGCTCGTGGAGCACGCCAGGGACGGCCGGCCGGACGCGGTCGTGTGCATCGGGGACGCCGACCCGTCCGCGGTGCGCTCGCGCATCGACCCGCTCGAGATCGCGGCCGGGCCCTCGGTCGTGCCGCTCTCAGACCTGATCGCGCCCGGCCGGCCGCTGGGTGCGAGCGGCGTCGCACGGCTCCGCCTCGTGATCGAGCACCGAGCGATGGCCGCCCGGCTCACCGAGCTGGAGGCACTCGTGGCGAGCCATGCGCTGAGCAGGTTTCGCGACACGGAGTCGAGCGCGGCTGACACGCTCGAGCGGCTCGCGCGCGCGGCCGCGTCCCGCGACGACAACTCGCTCGAGCACACCCAGCGTGTCGCGGCGCTGGCGGCTCGCATGGCTCGCGAGCTGGGCCAAGACGCCCACACGACCGGGCTGATCCGCGCGGCGGCGCCGCTGCACGACCTCGGCAAGATCGCGGTGCCGGATTCGATCCTCCTCAAGCCGGGGCGCCTGGACCCCGAGGAGTTCGAGGTCGTCAAGACCCATGCCGTGCTCGGAGCGCGCGTGCTCGAGGACTCAGACTCCGAGCTGCTTGGCGTCGCCGAGCGGATCGCCCGCTCGCATCACGAGCGCTGGGACGGCACGGGCTATCCCGATTCGCTCGCCGGCGAGCAGATCCCGATCGTCGCGCGGCTCGTCACGGTCGCGGACGTGTTCGACGTGCTCGTGCACGAGCGGCCCTACAAGGACGCCTGGGCGGTCGAGGATGCGGCCGGCGAGATCCGCTCGGGGGCGGGCCGCCAGTTCGATCCGGAGGTCGTCGGCGCGTTCGACGCGATCGGCGCCGGCGGCTGGTCGGCCGGACACGAGTCCAGCTGAGCGCGATTACGTCAAGCGCCCGACTAATCAGGGCGATGAGTAGGGCATGGCGCGAAACCTCCTATCGGTCCTGACTGCCTCGATCGCCGCATTCTGCCTCGCAGGCTGCGGCGCTGGGACGGCCGCAACCGCGCCTACGGGCGTCGCGACGGAGGCGAGTGGACCGTCCGCCGCGATCGAGCCGGCCGATGGCCGGCTGGGAGGCGCCACGATCGTCCACGCCGGCGAGCCGGCGCGCGAGCTCTCGAGCGGCGGCCCGCTCGACTCCCGTCAACGCGGTGACGGCCCGCGACGTGACGGCGTCGGCGCCGGCGCGGGCTGCGCGGGCGTTACCTTGGCACCGGGCGAGGGTTCGATGTCCACCCTTGCCGCGGCTACGCTCTGCCTCGTCAACGGCGAGCGTGCCGACCGCGGCCTGGCCACCCTGACCGCCAACGCCAAGCTCCACGGTGTCGCGACCGCCTATGCGCGGGATCTCGTCGAAGGCTCCTACTTCTCTCACACCGGTCGCGACGGCTCGAGCTCACTCGACCGCGTGCGCGCCAGCGGCTACCTGACCCCGGGCGCCGGCTACTCCGTCGGCGAGAACCTCGCCTGGGGCACCGGCGTGCTGGCCACGCCCGCGGCGATCATGGTGTCCTGGATGAACTCGCCCGGTCATCGCCAGAACATCCTGAACCCGGACTACCGCGAGCTCGGCATCGGCATCGCCGCCGGCAACCCGGGCGCGCGCAACGGGCTCGGCGCGACGTACGTGAGCGAGTTCGGCGTGCTCGAGGGCCGGCCAAGCACTCGCACGGTCAGCGCCAGCACCGACGTCGCTGCAAAACGGGCCACGAAGAAGCGCAAGCGGGGCCGCCGTGCCCGCGCCCGCGCCCGTGCGGCCCGCCGTGCGCAGGCGGCGCTCGCCGCCGCCCGGGGATAGCGGCAGCCGCCCACGGCTGGCCCGACGGGCCGATCCTTGCGACAATCCGGGGACGTCATCTGACGAAGGGAGTCCCATGGAGTCCTCCGAGGCCCGCGCTCGTGTCCTCGTCGTCGCCAACCGCACCGCGGCGACGCCCGCTCTGATCCAGGCGGTCCGTGAGCGCGCCGAGCGCAGCCCGGCAGCCTTCACGCTGCTCGTGCCCTCCTCCGCCCACGGCCTGCATCAGCTCGTGAACCCGGAGGATCAGGGATCGTCCGAGGCGGAGGCGACCCTCGAGCTCGCCCTGCCGCTGCTCGAGGAGGCCGCCGGCGCG
>DASQMT010000265.1:0-1577 GCA_035645355.1 Solirubrobacteraceae bacterium
CGATCCAGTCGTGCTCCCAGTAGGCCGAGTTGTCCGGGCCGTCGGTAAGCACGACCAGTCGCCCCTCCCCGAACACGCGCCGCAGCGCGGCGGGCACCCCGTCGAGCGGCGCCGGCCGGACAGGGACCTCGAGCCGGCGCAGCAGCACGTCGCGGGCCGCGCTCCAGTAGGCGATGCCGCTCGGCGTGCGCACGTTGTCCTCGAGCACGTGCCACGCGCCCGTGGCGTCGCGCACGAGGTCGAGCCCGGCGATCCCGATCCAGACGCCGTCGCCCGGGCGCACGCCCATCATCGTCGGCTCGAGGTTCTCCGCGCTGTCGAGCACGCGCTGGGGCACGACTCCCTCGGCGACGATCCGGTGATCCGAGTAGATGTCGGCGATGAAAGCGTTCAGCGCGCGCACGCGCTGGCCGAGACCGGCGGCGACGCGCTCCCACTCGGCGGCATCGATCACTCGCGGGACCGGATCGACGTGCCAGCTGTCATCGCCGTCGACCGATTCGAAGCTTATGCCGAGCGCTTCGACCTCCTCGCGCACGCTTCCGGCCAGAGCACCCAGGTCGTGCGCGAGCACGGCCTCCATGACCGTGCGCGCCACCGGCCGGATGCTGCCGTCGGGCGCCACGGCGTCGTCGTAGGTCGAGGAGCGGTAGCCGTCCAGCACGGTCACGCCGACCCGCGTACCCACTGGCTCCCGCGGCCAGACGCGCCACAATGTGTCGCACGCGACAGGCTCCCGATCAACTCCCGGTCGTGCTCGCGACGGTACAGGACTTCGCCGACCGCGCCGGCGCCGAGCGCGTCGCCGTCCTGCTCGACCGCCAGCCGCCGACGCTCGTCGAGCGGCTCGAGGACGCGACCCTGACTGTGACGGAGGGCGAGACGACCCGGGTGGCGGCCCCTGACTCGGGATCGCCGGGACTGGCGCTGCCGACGCTGCGCGCCGTTCCGGCGAGCGCGATCAGCGCCGATCCCGACAGCGGCGAGCTTGCGGCGCCGATCGGGAGCATCCAGCTGCTCGCCGACTCGGTACTGGCGCTGGCGCGCGCGCTCGGCGGACGCTCCGTGGCGACCGCTACCTTCGCCACCCGCGATCCCGAGATGCCGCTGACGGTGGCTGCGCGCGAGGGCGAGCCGGTCGTGCTCGAAATCGCCGGCCACCACTTCACGTTGCCCGGCTCTGAGCCGGGCGGAGGCGATCGCTGACGTTTCCTACGGCACCGACTCGGCGATGGCCACCGCCCGCTCGCGCGCAAGGTTTCCCTCCACCCGGACCACCAAGCCGTCGGCACGCTCGACGAGCAGCGTGTTGCCCGCGAGGCGCTGGTCCTCGAAGCGCGCGCCGGACCCGTCGTCGTAGGCGAAGCCGTGTGCGCCCGTGATGAAGTAGGCGGGAGCGCCGCCGACGCGGAGCCGGTTCAGGCTCGCGGCGCCCCCCACCGTCTTCTGGATGAACTGCCCGACGCGCGCCGGGAACTGCTGTACGAGCACCGCGGCGCCGGTCGGAGGCGAGCGCGTGTAGCCCGCGCGCTCGCCGTAGACCAGCGCGACGCTGCGGCGCCCGAGGTAGACGGCGT
>DASQMT010000266.1:0-7779 GCA_035645355.1 Solirubrobacteraceae bacterium
CGCGGTGCTGGCCGACCGGGCAGTAGAAGGTGTAGGTGCCGGCCTTCAGCTCGGCAGTCAGCGGCGGAGCCTTCGCGTCGGTCACCGTCTCGCCCACCGCGTCGACGCCGTTGCCCTCGATCGCGACCGCATGCGGCACTCCGGACGGGTTGTCGTAATCGAGCGTGACGGCGCCCGCGGGCGCCGTCAGCTCGGTCTGGTCGAACACGAGCGAGCCGTCGGCGGGAGAGCTGACCTCGAGGGTCTCGCCGCCGCCGCCGGCGGTGGGTTCCTCGGCGGTTGCCGCGGGCGTCGCCGCGGGCTCCTCGTCGTCGCCGCCGCAGCCGGCAAGCAGCGCGCCGGCCAGGCCAAGGGCGAGCAGGGTGCGTCGCATGTCAGGATCCTCTCAGTTGAGTTGTCGAGCTGTTGGGGCGGGCATCCATTGCGGTACGCGCGCTCAGGCGATCAGGTTCGCGAGCGCCGCCTCGTCGGGCCGGCCGGCATGGCGAACGCCGTCGTGGAACAAGGTCGGCGTCGTCGGGACGCCGGCGCGCACGCCGCCGCGGAAGTCGGCCGCGATGCGGGCGGCCACGGACTCGTCGCGACGATCGGCGTCGAAGCGCGCGACGTCGAGCCCGAGCCGCTCGGCGCGCGCCCAGAGGTGCGGGTCCTCGAGCCGGGCCTGGTCGTCGAAGAGCGCGTCATGCATCTCCCAGAACGCGCCCTGCCGGCCGGCCGCCTCCGCCGCGCAGGCCGCCGGAAACGCGCGCGGGTGGGAGCTGCGAACGGGGAAGTGGCGCTGCACGACGCGCACCGGCAGGTGGCGCAGGCGCAGCTCGAGCACCGCGCAGAACGGGCACTCGTAATCGCTGTAGACGATCACCAGGGAACCGTGCTCGGGCCCGCGGATGTGGTCTTCGGGGCCGACGGGCGGGGGCGGCGCTGACGAGAGGTCGGCCATCGCCGGCTCAAGCGTCGAGCGCGTCGAAGAGCATGTTCGCACCGGGCAGGTCGTCGACCGACGCCGCCTCGTGGCTCCAGCGCACGACGGCGTCGGGGCCGATCAGGACCAGCGCGCGCTGCGGGAAGCCGCCCGGGTGCAGGACGCCGAAGGCACGGCAGGTGGCGCCCTTGGGCTCGAAATCCGAGAGCTGCTCGATGCCGATGCCGAGCTGCTCCTTGAACGCCTGCTGGGAGGGAACCGCGTCGCACGACACGCCGTAGAGCGTGACCCCGCGCTCGGCGAAGTCGCCGAGCAGCTCGTTGTAGACGCCGAGCTGGTCCGTGCAGACAGAGGTGAACGCGAACGGGTAGAAGACCAGGACCGTCAGCCGGCCTTCGAGGTCGGAGCGCGTGAACGGCGCGGGCCCGGGGCGCGCGAGCGCGAAGTCCGGTGCCGGCTGGCCCGCGGCGATGACGGCCACGGCGGCGCCTAGCGGCGCAGGCCGAGCTCGCGGATCAGCGAGCGGTATCCATCGAGGTTCTTCTTCTGCAGGTAGTTGAGGAACCGGCGCCGGCGACCGACCAGCATCAGCAGGCCGCGCCGCGAGTGGTGGTCGTGGCCATGCTCACGCAGGTGCTCGGTCAGGTGGTTGATGCGGTGCGTGAGCAGCGCGATCTGGACCTCTGTGGCCCCCGTGTCGCGCTCGTCCTTGCCGAACCTGGCCGTGATCTCGGCCTTTTCCTCAGCGGTGATCGTCATCTGCGACGGGCAGGGTAGCAATGCGGCGCGTGGTCTCGACGTCGCGCTGCATCTGCACGACGAGCTCGTCGACGGACTCGAAGCGGAGCTCTCCCCGCAGGCGGTCGAGGAACTCCAGCCGCAGCTCGCGGCCGTAGAGGTCGCCCTCGAAGTCGAGCAGGTAAGCCTCCACCAGCAGCCCGCGGCCGGTCACGAAGGTCGGTCGGACGCCGACGTTGGTGGCGGCCGGCCACCAGCGCAGCTCGCCCTCGCCCGCGACCGCCGCGCGGCACGCGTAGACACCGTGACCGGGGTACACGAGCGCCGGATCCGGCACGAGGTTCGCCGTCGGGAACCCGAGCGCGCGACCGCGCTTGTCGCCGTGGGCGACCGGGCCGCGCAGCTGGAAGTGCGAGCCGAGCTGAGCCGCCGCGCGCTGCATCGCGCCGGCCGCCACGAGCGCGCGGATGCGCGTCGCCGAGATGACCTCGGCGCCGGCCTGCACGAGCTCGACCACGCGCGTGTCGAAGGCGTCCTGCGCGAGCAGCAGCTCGACGTTGCCCTCGGCCCGGTGGCCGAAGCGGAAGTTCTCGCCCACGCTGACCAGCTCGGCGCCGAGCTTCGCGACGAGCACGTCGTCGATGAAGTCCTGCGGCGAGCGCGCGGCGAACGCTCCGTCGAACGGGACCACGACGAGCTCGCGGACGCCGAGACCGGCGATCAGGTCGGCCTTGGTCTCGAGCGCGGTGATCAGCTTGGGCGCCGTCTCGGGCGACACGACCGTGCGCGGATGCGGCTCGAACGTCAGCACCGTGTCGGCGCCGCGCATCACCTCCCGATGGCCCAGGTGGACCCCGTCGAACTCGCCCACGGCGACGTGGCGCGGACGCGGCTCGGCGTCTGGGAGCCAGGTGACCTGCATCAGCCGCGGAAGCCTACGACGGGCTTGAATGTGCCGTCCGGCCGCGGCTCGGCGAGCGCGATCAGCCCGTCGCCGTCGATCAGGCGCACCGTCTCGGCGCCGGTGGGCCCAGCGGGCGCGCGGATCGCGACGCCATGCCCGGCGCGCCGGGCGTCGTCGCCCTCGAGCTCGACCGCGGGCAGGAACGCGAGTGCGTCCGAGAGCGCCACGAAGCTCCCGGCCGCGGCGACGTCGAACGGGCCGATGGCGGTGCGCCGCAGCTCGAGGCAGTAGGCGTCGCCCAGGTCCGCGACCAGTGCGCGCACGTAGGTGCCCGAGCCGCACTCGATCGCGAACGCCGCGCGCTCGCCCTCGCGCCAGAGCAGCTCGAAGCGCTGAACGTCGACCTCGCGCTCGGCCGGCTCGACGTGCTCGCCGGCGCGCGCGAGCGCGTAAGCGCGCCGGCCGCCGACCCGCACGGCGGAGTAGGCCGGTGGGCGCTGGCGGATGCGCCCGGTCGGCAGCGTCAGCGGCTCGGGCGGCATCCTCCCGGCGACGATCTCGCCCTCGACGTCGCCGGTCGTCGAGGTGTATCCCAGCCGCGCGAGCGTCTCGTAGCGCTTGGGCAGCGCCATCAGGTATCGCTGTGCACGGGTCGCCCGGCCCACCAGGACGAGCAGCAGCCCGGTGGCGAACGGGTCCAGCGTTCCGGCGTGGCCGACCTTGAGTTTGCCGGCCCGCCGGCGCTGCGCTGCCACCACGTCGTGCGATGTGATCCCGGCGGGCTTGTCGACGAGCAGTACGCCGTCGTCGAGGGTCAAAGCTGTGCTGCGAGGTGCTCGCGCAGGACCGCGACCAGCTCGGGGAACTCCAGGTCGGTCGAGAAGCCGGCCGCGCGCCGGTGCCCGCCGCCGCCGAGCGCGCGCGCGATCGCGGACACGTCGACGCGGTCGTCGGTCGCGCGCAGCGAGACCTTGCGCCGCGCGGCGGCGCTGTCCGAGAGCAGGTCGCGCACCAGTCCCGCGACGGCGGTGCCCTCGAGCGAGCGAAGGTGGTCGACGACGCCCTCTGAGAAGCTCTCGTCGGCGCCCGTGACCGCGTAGTCGTCGCGCGTCAGCTGGGTCAGCGTGAGCAGCCCGCCGTCGAAGCGCTCGACCGCGCCGAGCCCGCGCGCCAGCAGCTCGAGCTTGCCCTGCGGCACGCCCTCGTAGAGCCGCCGGTAGATCGCGTGGACGTCGATCCCCGCGCCGATCAGCTCGGCCGCCATCACGTGCGCGCGCGCGCCCGTGTTCTCGTACATGAACTTGCCGGTATCGGTGACGAGCCCGACGTACAGCGCCTCGGCGATCGGCTGGGTCAGCTCCACGTCGAGCCCGCGCAGCAGGTCCCAGATGATCTCCGCCGTGCACGACGCCTGCGGTACGACGTGGTCGACCGTCCCGAAGCGCGTGTTGTCGTGGTGATGGTCGATGTTGAGGATCCGCGCGGCACGCTTGAGCCCGTCGACGCGCGCGCGGTCGATGTTGCCGCAGTCGAGGAAGATCACGGTGCGGTCCTCGACGTCGCCGGGCACCGTCGTCACGAGCTGGGGCAGCTCGATGAAGCGGTACTCGTAGGGCAGCGGGAACTCGTCGGCCGCCATGTACGAGACGGCGTCCTTGCCGAGCGCGCACAGCACCTGCTGCATCGCCGCGAGCGACCCGAGCGCATCGCCGTCGGGATGCTCGTGCGTCGCCAGCACGAAGCGCTCCCCGTCGCGCAGCTCGTCGAGCACCAGCTCGCGCGCCGAGCGCGCGCCGTTGTGCGTGCTCACGCGCCCGCCTCGCGCTCGATCAGCTCGGCGATCCGCATGCCGCGCTCGGACGTGTCGTCGTAGACGAACTCGAGCGCCGGCGTGTGTTTGAGCCGCAGCTCGCGCGCGACGACGCGCTGCAGCACGCCGTGCGCCGACCGCAGTCCCTGCAGCGAGCGCGTGCGGACACCCTCGTCTCCGAGCACGGACACGAACACGCGGGCGCGGCGCAGGTCTGGGGCGGTCTGGACGGCAGTCACTGTGACGAATCCGACGCGTGGGTCCTTGATCTCTTGGGAGATGGCGCCCGAGAGGACCTCACGGACGGCCTCGTCCACCCGGCGCATGCGCTCGGTGGTCACCCTAGCGCTTCCAGATCGCTCCAGGAGGCGAGCGAGCGCTCGACTCGCACCCCCTCGGGAAACCGCGCGTCGAGAGCGCGGCAGACCGCATCGGCCGCATCCTCGCAGCGACCCGCGGAGCCGCCCGCGAGCGCGACCGCGAGCGTCGAGCGCTGCCACGCATCGTGGTGCGCGACCTCGGCGACCGAGGCGCCCATCCGCTGGCGCAGGTGCGCCTTGACGCTGTTGAGCTGCGCGCGCTTGGCCTTCAAGGAGCCACTCTCCGGAAAGCGGAGGTCGACGCGCAGGAGGACGACGAACGTGTCGGCCACGCTACGAGAGCGTGCGCTCGACCTGCCGCGTGTCGTAGACCTCGATCACGTCGCCCTCCTTCACGTCGGCGTAGTTCTGCAGCACGATCCCGCACTCGAACCCCGCCGCGACCTCGCGCACGTCCTCCTGCACGCGCCGCAGCGAGTCGATCTGCCCGTCGTAGACGATCGTCCCGTCGCGGACGAGCCGGCAGCGCGCGCCGCGCGTGACCTTGCCCTCGGTGACGTAGCAGCCCGCGATCGTGCCGACGCGCGAGGCGCGGAAGATCGCGCGCACCTCGACGGTGCCGAGCGACTCCTCGACCTCCTCGGGCGCGAGCATGCCCTGCATCGCGTCGCGCAGCTCGTCGATCGCGCGATAGATCACCGAGTAGGTGCGGATCTCGACGCCCTCGCGGTCGGCCACGAGCCGCGCCTCGCCGACCGGGCGCACGTTGAAGCCGAGGATCACGGCGTCCGACGCGGCGGCGAGCATGATGTCGGACTCGGTGATGCCGCCGACGCCGGCGAGCACGACCTGGACCTGGACCTCGGACTGGGGCAGCTTCGCGATCTCGTCCTCGAACGCTTCCAGCGAACCGGAGACGTCCGCCTTGAGCACCAGGTTGAGATCCTGCAGGATGCCGCCGCGGGCATCGTCGAAGATCGTCTCGAGCGAGCGCTTCTTGCCCGAGCGGCGCGCCTGCGCCTCGCTCTTGAGGCGGAAGCCACGCTCGTTTGCGAGCTGGCGCGCGCGGCGGTCGTTCTCGACCACGCGCACGTACTCGCCGGCCTCGGGCACGCTGTCGAAGCCGAGCATCTCGACCGGCTCGGAGGGCGTCGCGGCGCGCACCTTGCGGCCCTTGTAGTCGTGCAGCGCCCGCACGCGGCCCCAATGGGCGCCGGCGACGACCGCGTCGCCGACCTTGAGCGTGCCACGGTTGACGAGCACCGTCACGACCGCGCCGCGCCCCGGGTCGAGCTTGGACTCGATCACGACGCCGGAGGCCTCCGCCTCCGGATTCGCCTTGAGCTCCTCGACCTCGGCCAGCAGCAGGATCGACTCCAGCAGCTCTTCGAGATTGGTCCTGGCCTTGGCCGAGACATCGACGAACATCGTCTCGCCGCCCCACTCCTCGGGCTGCAGGCCGAGCGTCGTCATCTCGGTGCGCACGCGGTCGGGCGCCGCGCCCTCCTTGTCGATCTTGTTGACCGCCACGAGGATCGGCACGTCGGCCGCCTTCGCGTGATCGACCGCCTCGCGCGTCTGCGGCTTGACGCCGTCGTCGGCCGCCACCACGATCACCGCGATGTCGGTGACCTGCGCGCCGCGCGCGCGCATCGCCGTGAACGCCTCGTGGCCCGGGGTGTCCAGGAACGTGATCCGGCGCTCACCGTGGTGAACCTGATAAGCCCCGATGTGCTGCGTGATGCCGCCGGCCTCGCCGGCCGCGACCTCCGTCTCGCGGATCGCGTCGAGCAGCGACGTCTTGCCATGGTCGACGTGTCCCATGATCGTGACCACGGGCGGGCGGTGCAGCAGGTCCTCGTCGGCGTCCTCGAACTCCGGCTCGTCGTCGACCTCGTCGGCCGCGTGGACGATCTCGATCTGCTTGTCGAACTCGTCCGCGATCACCTGCACGGCATCGTCGGAGAGGGTCTGGGTGAGCGTCGCCATCTCGCCCAGCTGCATCAGCTTCTTGATGATGTCCGGAACCGGTACGCCGAGGTACTCGGCGACGTCCTTGACGGTCGAGCCCGAGTTGACCTTGATGACGTCGGCCTGCAGGACGGAGACGTCCTGCGGCACCGGCTCCTGGTAGGTGCCGCGCCGGCGCCGGCCGCCACGACGCGGCGGGCGTCGCTGCGGGCCGCCACCCGGGCCGCCGGGTCCTCCCCCGGGCCCGCCCGTGCGGCGTGCGGCCTGCGAGTCGATCACGACGCGGCGCACGCCGCCGGAGGAGCCGGGAGCACGCTCGCCCTGCAGCGACGAGCGTGTCGGCCGCCGCGGGCCGTTCTTGCCGTCACCCTTGGCGTCGTCGGCCTTGGGCTCCTCCTCCTTGGGCTTCGCGCCCTCGGGCGGGCGCGCGCCGAGGTCGCGGATGCCGAGGTCGCCAGGCGGGCGCAGCTGCGGGCGCGGCGGCTGCTTGGGCTTCGCTCCGTTCGGGCTGGGCTTCTTCTTGCCGGTCAGGGCGGCGTCGGCCTCGACCTCGTCCACGGCGGATGCCGTCGCCTTGACGGCCATGCCGGCAGCGTTCAGCCGCTTCATCACCTCGGCGGTGGGCATGTTGTACTGCTTGGCTAGCTCGTGGACGCGCTTCTTGGCCATGTGTGAGTGAAGTCTACGGTCTCTTGTGGGATGGACACGGTTGCCCGCAGGGCCCGCTGGAACCCGCGGCGGCCGACTGCGGCCCGCCAGCAGTCCTGGTTCTCGTGCAGCCAGGCGCCGCGACCGGGGAGCCTGGTCCCGAGGTCGGGCACGAGCGCCCCACCTACGTTAGCGAAGCGGAGCAGCTCCGAGCGCGGGGCGCGGGCGCCGCAGCCGACGCACGTCCGCAGGGGACCAAGGGGACTGTCCCCACGCGAAGCGGGGACTGTCCCCTCCGCGGACTCCACGGGGACTGTCCCCTCCGCGGGGACTGTCCCCTCCGCGGGGACTGTCCCCTCCCCGAGGACTGTCCCCTGCTCAGGCGACGACGTCCGTGTCCTTGTTCGCGAGCGCCTGGTGGGCGTCGAGCCCGCAGTAGCGCGTGCCGGGCAGCGAGGCGTTCGGG
>DASQMT010000267.1:0-5357 GCA_035645355.1 Solirubrobacteraceae bacterium
CGGCGCGGGGCGGACGTTCCCGCCCGAGGTGGGCGGCGGGATCATCGACGACCACACGCCGTTCCTGGACGCCGGGATCCCGGCGATCGACCTCATCGACTTCGACTACCCGCACCGCGACACGCTGCGCGACACGGTCGACAAGACATCCGCGGACAGCCTCGACGCCGTAGGGGAGACAGTGGCCGATCTACTCCTACACTGGCAGCGATGAGCGTCGAGAAGCTCCTCCTCGCCGCCCCGCGCGGATACTGCGCAGGTGTGGACCGTGCGGTCCAGACCGTCGAGCGTGCGCTCGAGCTGCACGGCGCGCCGGTCTACGTCCGCAAGGAGATCGTCCACAACAAGCACGTCGTCGAGCAGCTCGCCGAGCGCGGCGCGGTGTTCGTCGAGGAGCTCGGCGACGAGATCCCCGAGGGCGCGGTGACCGTCTTCTCGGCTCACGGCGTCTCGCCCGCGGTCCATGCCGACGCCCTGCAGCGCGGGCTGCGCACGATCGACGCGACCTGCCCGCTCGTCACCAAGGTGCACCGCGAGGCGGTCAAGTTCGCTGCCGAGGGCTACACGATCGTGTTCGTCGGCCACGCCGGGCACGAGGAGGTCGAGGGCACGATGGGCGAGGTGCCCGGCTCGATCGTGCTCGTCGAGACCGAGGAGGACGTCGACGCGCTCGAGGTCGAGGATCCCGCGCGGATCGCATACCTCACCCAGACGACGCTCTCCGTCGACGAGACCGGCGCGATCATCGCGCGGCTGCGCGAGCGCTTCCCGGCGATCACCGGGCCGCGCACCGACGACATCTGCTACGCGACGACGAACCGCCAGCTCGCCGTGAAGCAGATGTCCGAGCTGTGCGACCTGGTCCTCGTGATCGGCTCGCGCAACTCGTCGAACTCGAACCGCCTGGTCGACGTGGCACGTGCGGCCGGGGCCGACTCGTATCTGATCGACAACGAGACCGAGGTCCGCGAGGAGTGGCTCGAGGGCTCGCGCGTGGTGGGCATCACCTCTGGCGCCAGCGCGCCGGAGGAGCTCGTGCAGCGCCTGATCGACTTCTTCCGCCTGCGCGGCACGACCGACATCTCGGAGTTCGAGGTGCTGCGCGAGGACGTGCGCTTCATGCTGCCCAAGGTCATCCGGCAGGCCGTCGCCGCGCGCGACGCCTAACGGCGCTCGTCGTCGTCCGCGAGCCAGGCGCGCAGCTCGGCGCCGTGCTCGTCCAGCCGCGGCGGTGGCCGGCGGATCGGTGGGCGCTCGCCGTCGAGGCGCAGCGGCGGGGTGGGCAGCGGGTAGCCGCCGGCCTCGCCGACCGGCTCCATGCCCAGCGACTCGGCGAGCGCGAAGGCCTCGGCGACGTCGTTGATCTGGCCGGCCGGGACGCCCGCGGCGCGCAGCGTCTGCGCCCACTCCGCCGCCGGGCGCGTGCGGAGCACCGCCTCCAGGCGCCGGGCCAGGTCGTCGGCGTTGGCTACGCGCGCGCTGTTGGTCGCGAAGCGCCGGTCGGCCGGCAGCTCGGCCAGCCCGAGCGCCTCGCACAGGCGCGTGAACAGACGGTCGTTTCCGACGGCGACCGCCAGCGGTCGGTCCGCGCACTCGAGCGTCTCGTAGGGCGAGATGCTCGGATGGCGGTTGCCGCGGCGATGCGGGACTACGCCGCCGAGCAACCAGGCCGAGCCCTGGTTGAGCAGCGACATCAGCGCTGCGTCCATCAGCGAGACCTCGACGTGCCGCCCGCTGCCGGTGCGCTCACGCTCGGCCAGCGCCGCCTGGATGCCGATCACCGCGAGCAGCCCGCAGACCAGGTCGACGACCGCGGCGCCGGTCTTGAGCGGCCGGCCGCCGGGCTCCCCGGTGACGCTCATCAGCCCCGACATCGCCTGGGCGAGAAAGTCGTAGCCCGGCAGCGTCCGGGCCTGCTCGGAGCCCGTGCCGAACGCCGTCACGGAGCACGTCACGAGCGCTGGGTTGGAGTGCCGCAGCGTCTCCCCGTCCAGCCCCCAGCGCGCCATCAGGCCGGGGCGGAACGACTCGATCAGCACGTCGGCGCGCTGCGCGAGTCGCCGCGCCAGCGCGATGTCGCCCGGGTCGGACAGGTCGAGCGCCACGGAGCGCTTGTTGCGGTTCAGGCCGAGGTAGTAGGTCGCCTGCTCGTCGCGCCACGGCGGGCCCCAGGCGCGCGTGTCGTCGCCGCCGTCGGGGCGCTCCACCTTGACGACGTCGGCGCCCAGGTCGCCGAGCAACATGGACGCGACGGGGCCGGCCAGCACGCGCGAGAAGTCCGCGACGAGGATGCCGTCGAGCGGGGCCATCGCCGCGGCACACTAGTCCTGATCGCATCGTTCAGCGGTGCCTCGTGGCGCGCCTGCGCGCCGACCGGCTGGCTGTGCGAATTACGACGAGGCAGGGCCGCCGGGCCGACCGGGCTCATCAGCCACAGGCGGTCCGGGTAACGCAGGCCGATGAGGCGCAGGGCCGCGTCCGCACCCGGGGGGTTGTGGGACGCGCGTCCCTGCGCCCCGTTGGGCATTCGTGGCTGATGCCGCTTCTCCTCTCCCAGGGGCGACTCGCTCACCGTGGCACCGGTGTCTGCGGAAACGTGCCCGATCAGAAGACGACGATCACCGCCATGATCGCCGCGAGCAGGACGACCATGAGCGCAAGCGCGATGACCGTGCGACGGCCTTTGCGTCCCTCCCGAGGGCCTGTCCCGTACAGCACCCACGAGATCACTTCGATGATCTCCGCGAACACAGTGCCCCATAGCCTGATCGCCTGCGCGCCTGTGCGCAAGTCTCGCTGCGAACTGCTCCTGCGCGGCCTTGGAACCCGGACGGCCGAGCGTGCGCAACCCGTTCGACGCGCGAGCCGACGCGGCGAACAATGAGGACGGCACACTGGTGAGGTGCGGACGCTGGTCATCTCCGACCTGCACCTCGGCGCCGCGAGCGGCAAGGACCTGCTGCGGCGCGCCGATCTGCGCGCGCCCCTGATCGACGCGCTGCGGGACGCCGATCGCCTGGTCGTGCTCGGCGACGGGCTCGAGCTGCGCGAGGCGCCGCACCGTGCCGCGGCCGAGCTCGCGGCGCCCTTCTTCGCCGCGGTCGGCGCGGCGCTCGGGCCGGAGCGCGAGCTGCTCCTGATCGCCGGCAACCACGACCACGGGCTCCTCGCCGGCTGGATCGACGCCCGCCTGCAATCCGAGCCGTCCGGCTTCCTCGGTCTCTCCGAGCCTGTCGAGCCGGCGGCCGCGGGACCGCTGGCCCGGCGCCTCGAGCAGCTCGTGGCGCCCGCGCGACTGCGACTCGCCTACCCCGGCGCGTGGCTGCGCGACGACGTCTTCGCGCTGCACGGCCACTACGTCGACATGCACTCGACCGTGCCGACGTTCGAGCGGCTCGCGGCCGGTGCGATGGCGCGCTGGGTGGTCCGGCTGCCGGAGGACCGCGCGACCCCTGACGACTACGAAGCGGCGCTCGCCCCGATCTACGCCTTCCTGCACCAGCTCACCCAGCGCTCCGACCATGCCGCGGTCAGCGCCGGCGCGGGCGCGTCGGCACGCGCCTGGGTCGCGCTGGCAGGGAGCGGGCGCCGGCGCCACCCGGCGCGTGCCGCCGCGCTCGGCACGGGCTACGTTGCCGCGGTGGCCGCACTCAACGCGCTCGGGCTCGGCCCGCTCGACCGCGAGCTGTCGAGTGCCGCTCTGCGCCGCGGCGGCCTTTACGGCGCCCGCGAGGTGCTGCGCCGGCTCGGCATCGGCACGCCGTACGTGGTCTTCGGCCACACGCACCGATCGGGTCCGTGGGCACAGGACGATCCCGCGGAGTGGGTGGGGGAGGCCGGCTCGCGGATCGTCAACTCGGGCTCCTGGGTCTACCAGCCGCACTTCCTCTCCGAGACCCCGAACGCCTCGCCGTACTGGCCCGGAACGGCGGTCGTCGTCGACGACGACGGCCCCCCACGGCTCATCCGGCTGCTGGGCCACCGGGGCCATCGGGAGCTGCGATCCCCGGCGTGAAGCAGGTCGCGTGGCAGGTGACGCCCGCGCCGACCTCGAGCGTGAGCACGCCCGCGGTGTGGTGCGCGTGCCGCACCAGCGGGTAGGCGCCCGGCGCGGCGACCGCGAGTGTGAGGCCGTTGGCCGAGACGACGCCTGTGCCCTCGAGCACCGCCCATGCGCCGCCGGCCGCGTAGGGACCTGAGTAGGCGCCCGGCTGGTCAGCGGTCTGCGCCGGCAGCAGCACGTCCTCCGCATCCTCGGGTCGCAGCGCCGGCAGCAGCTCCCGCTCGACCCCGAGCAGCGCCTGGATCTCGCGCTCGGTCTCCTGATAGGCGCCCTCGCCGTAGTGCAGCGAGTGCAGCGCGCCCTGCTGGTCCCAGAGATAGCGGGCCGGCCAGCCCTCGTTGCCGTACATGTCCCAGATCTCGAGTGACTCGTCGACGACGACGGGGTAGGGGATCGCGAGCCGCTCGACCGCCGCGACGACGTTCTCGGTCACCCGCGCGGGCGCAAACCCGCCGGCGTGCACGCCGATCACCCGCAGCCCGGCATCCGCGTAGCGCTCGTGCCAGGCGGTCATGTAGGGCAGCGTGCGGAGCGAGTTCACGCGGCAGAAGTCCCAGAACTCGATCAGCACGGGGCGCCCGCGCTGCTTGTCCATGCGCAGGGGCGCGACGCCGATCCAGGTCAGCCCGCGGGGGAACGGGGGCGCCGGGATCGCATGCTCGGGCGCCCGCATCGAGGCGAAGCTAGCAACTCCGGTGGGACTTACGGCGCGGGCGGTTTCGCGACCCGGCAGAACCGGCGTCCTGCGCCTGGCAAGAATCCTCGTACCTAGACTCGTCCGCCGTGCTGATCTTCGGCCACGGGCTCGTCGGCCGAGCGGACCTGCCGATCCCGGAAGCGGTGTTCGCGGCCGCGGCGGCCGGGGTGCTCGTGGTGTCGTTCCTGGCGCTCGCGGTGCTCTGGGCCGAGCCGTGGCTGGAGCGCCCGCGCGAGCGGCGGGTGGCGCGGCTGCCGGTCGCCCTCGACCTCGTGCTCGGCCTGGTCGGCGTGCTCGCGCTGGGGGTCACGGCTTACGCGGGGCTGGCGGGGACCGATGCGGAGCGCGACAACCTCGCGCCCTGGATGGTCTACGTCGCGGTCTGGGTCGGCGTGCCGTGCGCGTCGCTGATCCTCGGTGACGTCTGGCGGCTGCTCAGCCCCTGGCGCGCGCTCGGGCGCGCCACCGGGTGGCTCGCGGCGCGTGTCGCGGGGGAGCGGCTGCCGGTCGCCCTCGACCTCGTGCTCGGCTTGGTCGGCGTACTCGCGCTGGCGGTCACGGCTTACGCGGGGCTGGCGGGGACCGATGTGGAGCGCG
>DASQMT010000268.1:0-6142 GCA_035645355.1 Solirubrobacteraceae bacterium
GCCCGCCGGCTCGGCCGAGGAGAACTTCGGCCGGCTGCTGGCGACCGACCTCGCGCCCTACCGCGACGAGCTGATCATCTCGACGAAAGCCGGCTACGACATGTGGCCCGGCCCCTATGGCGAGTGGGGCTCGCGCAAGTACCTACTCGCGTCGCTCGACCAGAGCCTCGCGCGGATGGGCCTGGACTACGTCGACATCTTCTACTCGCACCGCTTCGATCCCGACACGCCGCTGGAGGAGACGCTCGGCGCGCTCGACACCGCGGTGCGCCAGGGCAAGGCGCTCTACGCCGGCATCTCGTCCTACTCCCACGAGCGCACGCACGAGGCGGCCGCCATCCTGCGCGAGCTTGGCACGCCGGTCCTGATCCACCAACCCTCCTACTCGCTGCTGAACCGCTGGATCGAGCCCGAGCTGCTCGACGTGCTCGGCGACGAGGGGATCGGCTGCATCGTCTTCTCCCCGCTCGCGCAGGGGATGCTGACGGAGAAGTACCTCGACGGCGTGCCCGAGGACTCGCGCGCCGCGCGGGGGCGCTTCCTCACGCGCGACCTCCTCACGGAGGAGAACCTGGCGCGCGTGCGCGCGCTGGCCGCGGTCGCCGAGCGCCGCGGTCAGTCGCTCGCGCAGATGGCGGTCGCCTGGACGCTGCGTGACCGGCGCGTGACATCGGCGCTGATCGGGGCCTCGAGCGTCGAGCAGCTCGAGCAGAACGTCGCGGCGCTCGAAGGGCTCGAGTTCTCCGACGCCGAGCTCGAGGAGATCGACCGCCACGCCGTCGACTCGGGCATCAACCTTTGGGCGGAGTCGAGCGCCGCCTGAGCCTCAGTGCGGGCGCTGCGCGGCCTGCCCGGTGAGCGCCGCGCGCAGCGCGTCGCCGCAGAGATCCTCGAGCGGGTAGAGCAGCGCACGGACGCGGGCGAGCGGCTCGCGGTCGTGCTCCCGCACCCACTCCGCCTCGTCGCGCGACTCGATGAAGAGCGCAACAGCGTTGCGGTAGACGGTCAGGCGAGCCGGTCGCAGCACCACCGTTCGCATGCCCGGCCGCAGCGCAAGCGCGGCCAGCTCGTCGCTGAGCGCCGTCAGCTCGCGCAGCTCGATCACGTCATCGACGGACAGCTCGGCGTTGCGGTAGTGCTCTGCTGCTGCGCTGACCGCGTGCGCGGAAGCGGCCAGCTGCTCCTCGCCGAGGTCGAAGCACGCGAGCACGACCGACTCTCCGTCAAGCCCCTGCGAGATGTCGATGTGGGCGTTGATCATCGCCCGTTAACGGTAGCGACCCCCCGAGCCCTTCCCTGACCGTGCGGCGAGCCGGAAGCCGCATGCTGCAAGATGTCGTTCGTTGCGCCTGGCCGAGCTCGTCGACGCATCCGCCGCAGTGTCCGCGACAGCGGCGCGCAACGCCAAGGTCGGCGTGCTCGCCGAGCTGCTCGCACAGGCTGGGCCGGACGAGGTCGCGCCAGTCGTCAGCTGGCTCTCGGGCGAGCTTACGCAGCGCCAGATCGGCGTCGGTTGGGCGCTGCTGCGCGACCGCCCCGAGCCGGCAGCGCAGCCGTCGCTGACGGTCGCGGAGCTCGAGGCGGCGCTGGAGGAGATCGGGACGCTCGGCGGCCCAGGGTCGGTCGCGGCGAAGCGCGGCGCGGTGCAGGCGCTGCTGGCGCGCGCGGACGCGGCCGAGCAGGACTTCCTGGCGCGGCTGCTTCTGGGAGACCTGCGGCAGGGCGCGCTGGCCGGCGTGATGACCGATGCCGCAGCACGCGCCGCGGGTCTGCCGGGCGGCGAGCTGCGACGGGCGCTCACGCTGCACGGCGACCTGGCCGCGGTGGCGGCGATCGCGCTGCGCGACGGTCGTGACGGTCTCGCCGCGATCCGGCTGCAGGTCGGGCGCCCGCTCGCGCCGATGCTTGCCGGCACCGCGGCGGACGTCGCGGGCGCGCTCGCGAGGACCGGGCCGGCCGCGATCGACTGGAAGCTCGACGGCGCGCGGTTGCAGGTGCACCGCGACGGCCGCGACGTCGCGCTCTTCACGCGCACGCTCGACGACGTGACGGCACGGCTGCCCGAGGTCGTCGCCGCCGCGCGCGCGCTGCCGGTGCGCGCGATCGTGCTCGACGGCGAGGCGATCGCGCTGCGTCCCGACGGGCGGCCGGAGCCGTTTCAGGTCACCGCGGCGCGCTTCGGCACGCGCGGCGCGCGGGCCGAGCCGCTCGCGTCGCTGTTCTTCGACGTGCTCCACCTCGACGGCGAGGACCTGCTCGACGAGCCGCTCGCGCGCCGGCGGGAGGCACTGGATGCCGCCGTCGCGCCCGAGCTGCAGGTGCCCCGCGGGATCGCGAAGGACACCGCGTCGGGCATCGAGATGTTCGACGCCGCGCTCGCCGCGGGGCACGAGGGCGTAGTGGTCAAGGCGCTCGACGCGCCCTATGCCGCCGGCAGGCGGGGCTCCGGATGGCTCAAGGTCAAGCCCGTGCACACGCTCGATCTGGTCGTGCTGGCGGCCGAGTGGGGTCACGGACGACGCCGCGGCCGGCTGTCGAACCTCCACCTGGGGGCGCGTGACGACGAGGCCGGCGGCTGGGTGATGCTCGGCAAGACGTTCAAGGGCCTCACGGACGAGCTGCTCGAGTGGCAGACACGGCGCCTGCTCGAGCTGGAGACACGGCGCGAGGGGATCACGGTGCACGTGCGCCCCGAGCTGGTCGTGGAGATCGCGTTCGACGGCACCCAGACGTCGTCGCGCTACCCGGCGGGCATTACGCTGCGCTTCGCGCGCGTGAAGCGGTACCGCGAGGACAAGTCCGCCGCCGAGGCCGACACGGTCGCCGCGGTGCGCGGCTTCCGCGACCGCTGACGGGCTAGGGTTTCGCCCCTATGCAGCCCGAGCGCTCCGTAGTGGTCGCACCCGACTCGTTCAAGGGGACCTACTCCGCGGTCGAGGTCGCCGATGCGATCGCCGAGGGGCTCGAGCGCGGCGGGGTCACGGCTGACCGCTGCCCCGTGGCGGACGGCGGCGAGGGGACGCTCGCGGTGGTGGTCGCCTCACTCGGAGGCGAGGTGATGCGCGTACCGGTGCGCGATCCGCTCGGGCGTCCCGTCGAGGCCGAGTGGGCGCTGCTGGGCGGCGAGGGGCGGCGAGCACTGCTCGACATGGCCTCGGCCAGCGGCTTGGCGCTGGTCGCCGACGACGAGCGCGACCCCTGGACGGCGACGACCTACGGCACCGGTCAGCTGATCCGTGCGGCGGTCGAGGCCGGCGCGCGCGAGGTGCTGGTCGGCGTCGGCGGCTCGGCCACGGTCGACGGCGGCCGCGGTGCGCTCGCGGCGATCGCCGACGCCGGCGGGCTGGACGGCGCGGACGTCGTCGTGCTGTGCGACGTGCAGACCCCGTGGGAACGCTGCGCGGAGATCTACGGGCCGCAGAAGGGCGCCGATCCCGAGCTGGTCCGCCGCCTGGAGCAGCGGCTGGAGGACTACGCCGCCGAGCTGCCCCGCGATCCGCGCGGGCGGGCGATGACGGGCGCCGCCGGCGGCCTGGCGGGTGGTCTCTGGGCGGGCCTGGGCGCGCGCCTCGAGCCCGGCGCGCCCTACGTGCTCGACGCCGTCGGCTTCACCGAGCGCCTGCGTGGCGCGCGCGCCGTGGTCGCGGGCGAGGGCCGCCTCGACGCCCAGAGCGCGATGGGCAAGATCGTGGGCGAGATCTGCTCGCGCGCGCGCACCGCCGGCGTGCCGGCGCACGCCGTCGTGGGCCGCAGCGAGCTGGCCGCTTCGACCGCGCGCGAGCTCGGCCTGGCTTCCGTGACGGAGGCGACCGACCTCGATGCGCTGCGCGCCGCGGGCGAGCGCCTCGCCGCGGCTCTCTAAGCGCGCTCGACCGTTCCCTCGATCAGCCCGTAGGGCTCGGAGGTCGGCTGGAAGATCACGTTCGGGTTGTCGAGTCCGAAGCGCTCGAGGTCGAACAGCAGGTGGTGCCGGTTGGGCAGCGAGAAGCTGATTCGCTCGACCTCCGGGTGCGCCTCGATCACCGCCTCGCCCATGCGGTGCAGGGTGAACTGCACGGACGGGCTGTAGTGATCCCCGAACGCGTCCAGGATCGTCGCCCGCACAGCCGCCCAGAGCGGCCCGAAGTCGACGCCGGGGTCGCCGTACTCCCAGCGTGCGCTGACCACCGTGGCCATGATCCGGTCATCCGTCTCGGGCAGCGACGTGTACTGCTCGCGCAGGAACCCCTCCCAGCCCGAGCCGGTCGTCTTGAGCACGAGCAGGTCGTCGATACCGGCCTCGACGGCGATCCCGGCGCCGTCCGCTGCGACGGTCGCGACCCACTCGCCCCCGGCGGCGCGCTCGAACGCGTGCGGGTGCGGGCCCAGCCGCGTCCAGGGGTGATCGACGATCCGCACGCGCGCGCCGGTGACGCGCGGGCCGGCTTGCACGAAGTGCTCGACCAGCACGATCCCGAACGCCTCGGGCGACGTGATCGGATGCTGCCGGGCGAGCGCGTAGACCGTGTTGCGCATCGTGTCCGTGGCGAGCAGGCCGGCGTTGTCGCCATGCACGTGGGCGGCCTCGAAGGCGCCGGTCAGCGAGACCGCGATCGTGAGATCGCGCAGCTCGTGGCGATCGGCGCTGCGGTCGACCGTGACGAGACGGATCGCCGACTTGCCGTATGCGTTCTCACCGAGCACGCTAGCTCCCTCGGTAGGTGCTGTAGCCGAACGGGCTCAGCAGCAGCGGGACGTGGCAGCGGTCATCGTGCCCGGCGACCACGAACTCGACGCTCACGCGCGGGTAGAAGGACTCCGCGCCCAGGTAGGCGCCGGTCTCGAAAGTCAGGCGGTGGCGCCCCGGCGCGACCGGCCCGAGCTCACGCGCACGGCCGTCGGCGTCGGTGACCGCGCGCCCGACGGCCTCCCAGCCGTCACCGCTCGACCGCTCGAGCGCGACCGCGATTCCGACGGCCGGCAGCCCGCGCGCCGTGTCGAGCACGTGCGTGCTGATCGTCATGGCAGCAGATCCTCCAGCCGCAGGCGGGCGATCTCGAGCACCTCGCCGATTGCGGTCGCCAGCTCCTCGTCGGCAGAGCGCTCGAGCCTGGCGCTCCCCCAGCTGATGATCGAGTCGGTCGTGTGCTCGCGCACGCACACGATCAGCGGGAAGCCGAAGCGCTCGCGATAGCGCCGGTTGAGGTCCGCGAGCCGGGTCTGCTCGGGCGGCGCCAGCCGGTCCAGCGCGGCCGCCGCCTGCTCGCGGCCCGAGTGCGCGCTCAGCTCGCCCGCCTGCGCCTCGCGCCCCGCCAGCTCCGGGTGGGCGCGCAGGAGTGCGACCTGCCGCTCGCGCGGCGCGCTGCGCACGGCATGCTCGAGCGCGTCCTGAAGCGCCTCGCGGCTGCCGAACGGCCGTCGCTGCCAGGCCTCCCGCGCGACCCAGGGCGAGTGCTCGAAGAGCGCCCCGAACAGCGCCAGGAACTGCTGCTCGTCGAGCTCGTCGACGTTCACGACGGGCTGTCGAACCGGTCGGCGTCCTCGGTCGCCTCGACCCGCACGTCGACGCTGCGCGCGCCGGCGTCGAGCGCCGCCTCGATCGCCCGCACGGCCGCCTCCAGCACCTCCGCGCGCCCGCCGGCCAGCAGCGTGCTGTCAGGTCCCGACTCGCGCGCGAGCCCGGAGGCGCCGGCCGCCTCGCGCAGGGCTTCGAGCTGAACATCGCCGCCCCCGACCGTCAGCTCGGCGCTCAGCGGCGCGCGGTTGTATGCCGGCACGCTGAGTCAGCGCCCTTCGAGTCCGACGATGTGCTCGGGACGCACCGGCAGGCGCGGCAGCTCGCGGCCGGTCGCGGCGCGCAGCGCGGCGGCGACAGCCGGCGGCGTCGAGATGTTGGGCGGCTCGCCGACCCCCTTGAGGCCGTAGGGCGCCTCCGGGTCGGCGTGCTCGAGGATCTCGATCCGCATCGGCGGCATGTCGAGCACGGTCGGCAGCAGGTAGTCCGTGAACGAGGCGTTGAGCACCTTGCCCTCGGAGACCTGTATCTCCTCGAGCAGCGCCAGGCCGAGGCCCTGCGCCGTGCCGCCTTCGATCTGGCCCATCAGCGCCTGCGGGTTGATCGCCTTGCCGACCTCCTGCGTCGTAGCGAGCTCGACCACGCGCA
>DASQMT010000269.1:0-7748 GCA_035645355.1 Solirubrobacteraceae bacterium
GAAGCGCGCGGACTGGAACGGCAGCACGGCGGAGCTCTTGCTGCGATCGCTGAGCAGCCTTCCCGGGCGGCAGCCCCTGCCGCGCGGCCCGCTGCTCGCGGCCCAGCCGAGCGCGGTCAGCGTGAGGCCGTTGTAGACCACCTCGCTCGCGTAGTCGTCGATCGCCGGGATCGTCGCGGGGCCGGCGGCGGACGGCACGATCGCGATGCCCGTCGGGCCGATCGGATGGAGCGCCCGGAGCCGGTCGAGCGCGCGCTCGGCGACGCTCCGGAAGGCGCGCGCGGGAGGGCTGCAGGAGCCGCCGGCAGCGCGCGCGGCCGCATAGGCCGCCAGCGCGAGCGCCCACGACTGGCCCTGGCTGCGCCCGAAATAGGCGAGGTCGCCGTCAGGGCCCTGGAACGCCCACAGAGTGCGCACGCCGACCCGCAGTGCGCGACGCGCGGCGCGCGACACGCCGTGGCCGGCAACGTCGATCGCGCGCGCCAGAAGCGCAGCGCTGAGGCCGTGGTACGCGAGCGGCTGCGTGATGCGGTCCGACAGCGCCGTGACGCGCTGCCCGTGAACCTGGCCGCGCAGCGCCCGCACGCGCCCGGGGACGAGCCGGTTGACGATGTCGAGCCCGCGGCGCCGCGCCCAGCCGCGGTGGTAGAGCGCGGTGCCCGGGATCACTGAGCGCAACCCGCTGCGGGCGAGCTCGAAGTGCGCGACGGCCTCGACCAGGTACTTGTTCGAGGGCAGGGCGTCGACCCGCGCGTCGGTGACCGGCTCGATCGTCCGCAGGTAGTCCTCCCACAGCCCGCGCCGAGCCGCGAACGTCGGCGTCGCGGGCGCGCGCAGGCGCAGCAGGTTGTAGCCCGAGGCGACCAGCATGCTCTCGAACACCGAGGAGCGGTCGAGCGCACGCTCGATCGCGTAGGCCTGCGCGCGCGCACCCGCCTCGACCCAGTCCGGCCGGCCGCCCCGTACGCCCGCGAGCGCCAAGCCGTAGCCGATCCCCGCCTGGCCGTAGCGGCCCCACGTGTGGGTGTCGGGCCGGATCGAGTCCGGGAACGTCCCGTCCGGGCGCTGCAGCGCCGTCCAGCGTGCGGCGATCCGTTCGGCCAGCGCGCCCGGGTCGGGCGCGGCGCGCGCAGGTGGCGCCGCGCCCAGCACCAGCAGACAGATGATCAGGGCGAGCGCGGCGCTTGCGATGCTGCGGCGACGGGGTGCGATCAGGAGGCCTCGGATGGCGATGCGGCCGGCTCGCCAGGCGAGGGCAGCAGTCGGTCGACCAGCACGTCGCAGGCAGCGGCGATCCGCTCGAGCTCGTGGCCACGGATCCGGTGCCAGTAGAAGAACACATCGGTCGCCAGCGCCGCTAGAACGATGTCCGCGAGCAGCTCCCAATCGGCGTGCGGATCGGCTTCGCGGATCAGCATGCCCGCGTGCATGCGCAGGAAGATGTACGGCCCGGAGTCGAAGCGCGCACCGGGCGGGCCGGCCTCCGCCGCCGCGAGCAGGTCGGCGTGCTCGGCGAGCAGTGCCAGCTTGGCGCGCGCCATCGCCTTGAGGCGCTCGCGCGGCGGCGCGCCGGGACCGAGTGGCGCCGGCCCGCGGATGATGCCCTCCTGCATGACGACGGTCTGCTCCTGCAAGAGCGCCAGCGCAAGCCCGGCCCGATCCCCGAAGCGCCGGAAGAGCGTGCCCTTGCCGACCCCCGCCGCGGCCGCGATCGCGTCCATCGAGACGTTCTCGACGCCATGTCTGGCGAACAGCCGCTCGGCGGCGAGCAGCACCTTGAGGCGATTGCGGCGGGCGTCGGCGCGCTCGGGCGGCTCGCCGTCCACGACCGGGAGCGCGAAGGGGATCGACGGGGTGTCTCCTGGCGCCCGCGTCATCGGGCGCGGATTATGGCAGCGGGACGCGCGCTCTCAGGCGGCTGCAGCCTCCGCCACGGCGCCGCGCCCGGCCTCCTCCGGCGCGCCGACGAACTGCCCGCCGGGGCAGTGCTCGGCCGAGGTAGGCCGGCGCGGGTTGCGCAGCAGCAGCCCGCCGAGCAACCCGGCGAACACGAGCATCGCGCCGCCGAGCACCGCCGCGAGATGGAACGTGCTGACGCCGGCATCCTCGACGGCCGCCGCCACGACTGCCCGCTCGGCCGCCGGCAGGGCGGCCGGATCGACAGCTCCGAGCGCACGATCGCGCGCGAGGGCGACCTGCTCCTGCGCGGCGGGGGTGAGCGCGCGGCCGGAGAGCTCACCGTCGAGCCGGTCGGCGTAGAAGCCGGCCAGCACGGCGCCGACCGCGGCCGTGGCCAGCAGCCCGGCCGTGCGCGCGAGCGCATTGTTGACTGCCGACGCGATGCCGGCGTCGCGCTCGTCGGCGTCCGCGAGCACCGTCGCGGTCAGCGGCGACACGGTGACCGCCAAGCCGAGCGCGTACACCAGCAGCGAGGGAACCAGGTCCGTGGCGTAGGCCGTACTCGCGTCGAGCCGCAGCAGCAGGAAGAACCCGGCGGCCACGAGCAGCGGGCCGACGGTCATGAACCAGCGCGGCCCGTAGCGGTCGGCGAGCGCGCCGAAGCGGCGCGACAAGAGGAACATCACCCCGGTCGGGAACAGCCCGGCCGAGCCGGCCTCGAGCGCGCTGAAGCCGGCCACCTGCTGCAGGAACAACGTCAGGAAGAATCCCTGCACGGCCATCCCGCCGTACATCGCGAACGTCTGCACGTTCGCGACGCTGAAGTTGCGCCGCCTGAACAACCCGAGCGGCAGCATCGGTGCAGGGATGCGCAGCTCGTAGGCGATGAACGCCGCGAACAGCAGTACGCCGGCCACCAGCGGGCCTGTCACGAGCGGATCCGACCAGCCGAGCACGGGCTGCTCGATCAGCCCGAAGGAGATCCCCGCCAGCCCGAGCGCGCACAGGAGCGCGCCCCGGGCGTCCAACCGCGGCCGCACGTCCGGCGCCTGGCCCTGCGGCACGTACCGGCTTGCGAGCGCGAGCGTGATCAGCACCAGCGGGACGTTGAGCGCGAACACCCAGCGCCAGGAGACGGAGTCGACGATCTGGCCGCCGATCAGCGGCCCGGCCAGGTAGCCGATCCCACTCCAGGCGGTCCACGAGCCGATCGCCGCGCCGCGCTCGGACTCCGGGAAGACGGCCACGATGATCGCCAGCGACGCCGGTGTGAGCAGCGCGCCCGAGATGCCCTGCAGCGCCCGCGCCACCACCAGCAGCTCGACCGTCGGCGCCAGCGCGCAGAGCAGCGAGGCGGCGCCGAAGCCGGCCACGCCGAGCGTGAAGACGCGCCGCTCGCCGTAGATGTCGGAGAGCGAGCCGGACACCAGGATCAGCGAGGCGAGCGTCAGCAGGTAGGCGTTGGCGACCCATTGCTGGCCGGCGAGGCCGCCGCCGAGCTCGTCGGCGATCGTGGGCAACGCGACGTTGACGACGGTCGCGTCGACGGCCACCACGGCGGAGCCGAGGATCGCCGCGACCAGTGCTCCGCCCTTGACGTCCATCCGCCATGGACGCTAGCGAGCGGCTACACCGCGGTCGCGCTGACCGGGTCGCGCGTCAGTCGCTGCGCGACGTAGACCGGGATCAGCGAGAGCACGATCACGACGACGCCGACGACGTTGACGATCGGCAGCTGGTTGGGGCGCGAGAGGTTGGTCAGGATCCAGATCGGCAGCGTCTGCTGCGCGCCGGCCGTGAACGTCGTCACGATCACCTCGTCGAAGCTGAGCGCGAACGCGAGCAGCGCGCCCGCGATCAGGGCGGAGCGCATCTGCGGCAACATCACGTAGGCGAATGTCTGCCAGCTCGACGCGCCGAGGTCCGCCGATGCCTCCTCGAACGAGCGCGACGTCCGCCGCATGCGCGCCACGACGTTGTTGAACACCACCACGATGCAGAACGTCGCGTGCCCGACGATCACCGTGAACAGCCCCAGGCCGAGACCGAACGGCTCGAGCACCTCGCGGAACGTCGCGTTGAGCGCCATCCCCGTCACGATCCCGGGCAGCGCGATCGGCAGGATGACGAGGAACGAGATCGTCTCGCGGCCGAAGAAGCGGTAGCGCGACACGGCGATCGCGGCCAGCGTGCCCAGCACGAGCGCCAGCGCGGTCGCCCCGAGCGCCGCCTTGACCGACGTCTCCAGCGCCTCGCGCACACCCGGGTTGTCGAACGCGCGCTCGAACCACTCGAGCGTCAAGCCCGGGATCGGCCAGGTCTGCACGCGCCGCTCGTTGAAGGCGTAGAGCGCGATCACGATCAGAGGCAGGTAGAGGAACAACAGCGTCAGCGCGGTGCCGAGCCGCAGGATCCAGCGCGTGCCGGAGGAGAGGTGCATGGCGTCGATCTAGAGCGACTCGAACGCGCCGAGGCGGCGCGCGATCAGGAGGTACGCGATCATGATCGCCACCGGCACGGTCGCGAACGCGGCCGCCAGCGGCAGGTTGTTGGCGACGCCGACGTTGGCGTAGACGACGTTGCCGATGAACTGCGTGTTCGAGACGAGCTGCGGCGTGATGTAGTCGCCCAGCGTGAGCGAGAACGTGAAGATCGAGCCCGCCACGACGGCCGGCAGCGCCAGCGGCAGGACCACGTGGCCAAACGTCCGGCCGGGGCGCGCGCCGAGGTCGCCGGCCGCGTCGAGCAGCGAGTCAGGGATCCGCTCCATGCCCGCGTAGACCGGCAGGATCATGTACGGCAGCCAGAGGTAGCTGAACACGAGCCAGGTCGCGACGTTGCCGAAGCCCGGTCCGTTCAGCCCGAGCGGCGAGAGCGCCCAGTTGAGGATCCCCTCCTCCGACAGGATCGTGCGCCAGGCGTAGACCTTGACGAGGTAGCTCGCCCATAGCGGCATCAGCACCGCGACGGCGAGCAGCGCGCGCGTGCGCCGCGACGCGACCTTCGCCATGTAGAAGGCGATCGGGAACGCGAGCAGCGCGTCGGTGACGGTCACCGCTGCGGCGATCGCGACCGTCCGCAGCGCGATCTGCCGGTAGACGTCGCTCTGGACGAGCGTCTCGAAGTTCTGGAGCGAGTAGTCCTTGACGATCGCCGACGTGAACGAGTCCAGGTGCCAGAACGCGGCCACGAACAGGACCGCCAGCGAGCCCAGGTAGGCGACGACCAGCCAGCCCACCGGCCCCGACAGCAGCAGCGCGAGCTGCAGCCGGGGCCGGCGGTGCAGGAACGAGCCGGAGTGGCTCAGCCCTTGATCTCCGTCCAGGCCTGGACCCACTCGGAGTAGTCCTTGCAGACCGCCCCGCGGTCGTCACCGCACTCCTTGCGCGGCGTCGTCCAGTAGGCCACCTGCTCGAAGTACTCCTCGTCGTCGGCGTGGAAGACCTCGCAGTGGTCCTTGGCCGCGGTCTCGGCGCACGACTTGGAGTTCGAGGGCGCCTCGCCGAACCACTCCGCCACGGCCGCGTTGGCCTTGGGGGAGATGATGTGGTCCATCCACATGTACATGCAGTTCGGGTGCTCCGCCTTCGACGCGATCATCCAGGTGTCCGACCAGCCGGTGGCGCCCTCCTTCGGGAGCGTCGTCTCGATCTTCACCTTGTCGGCCGCGAGCAGGTTCGCGATCACCTGCCAGGTCGTGCCGATCACGGAGTTTCCGCTCGAGAACGCTGCGATCTCCTTCGTGTAGTCCGACCAGTACTCGCCGATGATCTCGTTCTGCTGCTTGAGCAGGTCGACGGCGGCCTGGAACTGCTTGTCGTCGAGCTCGTAGACGTTCTCGATCCCGAGGTCGGGCTGCGTCGCCTTGAGGTACAGCGCCGCGTCGGCGATGTAGATCGGGTTGTCGTAGGCCGTCACCTTGCCCTTGTAGGGCGAGTCGGGCTCGAACACCGCGCTCCAGGAGTCGGGCGCGGGCTTCACCTTGTCGGTGCGCCACATCAGCAGGTTGGCGCCGCGGCCGTGCGGGACGCCGTAGGCCTGGCCGTCGACCGAGTTCCAGGGCTGGTCCTTGAGGCCCTCGAACACGTCCGCGTAGTTCTTGATCAGGTCCGTGTTGACCGGGGCGACGTCGCCTGCGGCGATCAGGCGCAGTGTCGCATCGCCCGACGCGGAGACGCCGTCGTACTGGCCCGTGCGCATCAGCGTCACCATCTCGTCCGACGTGTTGCCGACCTTGACGTTGACCTGGCAGCCCGTCTGCTCCTCGAAGTCCGACACCCAGTCGACCTTCGGGTCGGTCGAGCCGTCCTCGACGTAGCCGGCCCAGGCGATCAGGTTGACCTCGCCCTCACCCTCGCCGATCGTGGAAGCGGCCTTCGGGCCCTCAGGCGCCTTCACGCCCTCCGACCCGCTGCTGCTCTCGTCGTCGCCACCGCACGCGCCCACGATCAACGCCAGCGCGACAGTCAATACCGCCAGGGGTGCCCTCATACGACCTCCTCCTTGGATTCGATGGCGTAGGTCTGGTCCTCGCGCCATCCGACTTGCACCGCCTGCCCGCGCGCCTCCAACGCATGGGCCGACGTCACCTCCAGGTTCTGGCGCACGACCTGCAGCCGCCCGCCCTCCCGCAACGCGATCTCATAACGCGTGACCATGCCCGCGTAGCTCGCATCCTCGATCGTGCCAGCCTCCACGTGCAGCCCTTCGGGGTGCGCGCCGTCCTCTATGAGCCGCACCTTCTCCGGGCGGATCGTGAAGCGGCGCCCGCCGCGCTCGAGCAGGTTCGAGACCCCCACGAAGCTGGCGATGAACTCGCTCGCGGGTCGCTCGTAGACATCCGCGGGCGCGCCGACCTGCTCGATCCGGCCGGCGTTGAAGACGGCCAGGCGGTCGCTCATCGTGAGCGCCTCCTCCTGGTCGTGCGTCACGTAGACGAACGTGATCCCGACCTCCTTCTGGATCCGCTTGAGCTCGAGCTGCATCTCCTGGCGCAGCTTGAGGTCGAGCGCGCCGAGCGGCTCGTCGAGCAGCAGCACGCGCGGGCGGTTGACGATCGCGCGGGCGAGCGCGACGCGCTGGCGCTGGCCGCCGGAGAGCTGCGCCGGCTTGCGCGCGCCCGTGCCGGCGAGCCGGACCAGCTCGAGCGACTCCTCCGCCCGCCTGCGCCGCTCCTGCTTGGCGACCTTGCGCACGCGCAGTCCGTACGCGACGTTCTCGGCGACGGTCATGTGCGGGAACAGCGCGTAGTCCTGGAAGACGGTGTTGACGTCGCGCGCGTAGGGCGGCAGGTGCTCCACCGGCTCGCCGCCGAGCTCGACCCTGCCGCCGTCGGGCAGCTCGAACCCGGCGATCAGCCGCAGCGTCGTGGTCTTGCCCGAGCCAGACGGCCCGAGCAACGTGAAGAACTCGCCGTGCTCGATCGTCAGCGAGACGCCGTCGACCGCGCGGACCTCGCCGTAGCGCTTGACCAGATCGATCAGACGCACGTCGGGGGCGTCGGGTGCAGTGGTGGCCATCGGAGCGGCGCGAGCCTACATGTGGTGTCCGACGCGAACAATCGCGTACGCCGTTCGGGCGCACGCGCGGGCGTCGCGTCCGTACGATCCGGCGATGCTCGCCTACGTCTTCTGGCACGTGCCCTCCGCCGGGGTCGCCGGGGAGGAGTACGAGCAGCGGCTGCGCGGCTTCCATGACGGCCTGCTCGCCTCCGCGCCGGCGGGGATCGGGCCGAGCACGACGGTGGCGCTCGGCGCGGTGCCGTGGCTCGCGGGGGCGGCCGGTTATGAGGACTGGTACCTGGTCGAGGACTTCGCGGCGCTCGGCCTGCTCAACGAGGCCGCCGTCTC
>DASQMT010000270.1:0-5143 GCA_035645355.1 Solirubrobacteraceae bacterium
GCCGTCGCCTAGTGCTCCACGGAGCGCTGCAGTTCCCACCCGGGCCCGGAGGCTACCTCCTCGGAGAGCCGCGTGAGCGCGTGGCGCAGGATCCTCGACACGTGCATCTGCGAGCAGCCGATGCGCTTGGCGATCTCCGCCTGCGTGAGGTCGTGGTTGAAGCGCAGGTGGATCGCATGGCGCTCGCGGTCGGTGAGCGTCGCGAGCAGCTGGTCGGCCATCGCGGACGCCTCGGCCGCGGCGAAGCCGCAGTCCTCCGCGCCGATCCTGTCGGCGAGCGCGAAGCTCATGTCCTCGCGCTCGACCTCGAACGACTCGGTCGCGCGTGCCCGAGCGGCCTCAGACCCCTCCAGCACCTCCTCGGTCGAGCAGCCCATGCGCTCGGCCAGCTCCGCGGCGGTCGGGTTGCGGCCGAGGTCGTGGGTCAGCCGGTCGCGCTCACGCTCCATCCGCTGCGCGCGTTCTTGCAGCCCGCGCGGCGGGCGGATCGCCCACGTGAAGTCGCGCAGGTAGCGCTTCAGCTCGCCGTCGATCGTCGGCACGGCGAACGAGGCGAACGCGACTCCGCGCTCCGGGTCGAAGCGTTCGATCGCCTTGAGCAGGCCGATCGCGGCGACCTGCTTGAGATCGTCGAGCGGCACCCTGCGGCTGCGCTCGTAGCGCCGCGCGATCGAGGTGGTGAGCGGCAGGTAGGAACGCACGAGGCGCTCGCGTGCACGCGGATCGCGGCGCGCGGCGTAGGCGGCGAAGTCATCCGCCTCGCTCGGGCCGTCGCACACCGGGCGGAAGCGGCCAGTGCGGGGAGCGGCCGGTGCGGCTGCGCGACTCGTGCGAGTCGCAGGGAACGTCATGGAGACTCCGCTCGTAGAGGGGGGAACACTCTCCCGGCGGTGTCGCGGCTCCGCGGACGGTCGGCGACACCTTCTGAGAGGACCTCAGCGAGGGGGCCGGCGGATCACACCGGCCTTCTCTCATCCTGCACTGCCCATAGCTGGCGCAATCCAAACCAGCGACGCGCCTGCCGTAGCGTACGCGCTCATGACCGCCGCCGACCCGCACTTGCGCATCGAGGCCCTCGCCGCCCGGATCGTCGCCCTGCGCGAGGCTTATTACGGCGGCGAGCCGCTCGTCGCCGACGCCGACTATGACGCGCTCGAGGATGAGCTGCGCGCGCTGCTGGCGGCGCATCCCGACCTCGCGCCCGATCCGAATCCGCTCGAGAGCGTCGGTGCCCCAGGGGTGCTGCATGCGCCGGTGCGCCACAGCCGGCCGATGCTCTCGCTCGAGAAGGCGAGCACCCCCGAGCAGGTCGTGGCGTTCTTCGCCCGCTACCCCGGGCAGCCCGTGGTGGTGATGCCGAAGCTCGACGGGCTCTCGCTGGCGCTCGTCTACGAGGATGGCCGCCTGGCGCGTGCCGTCACGCGCGGCGACGGCACGACGGGCGACGACGTGACGGCGCTCGTGCGGGAGCTGGCCGACGGGGTCCCGGACCGGATCGACGCCCGAGGGCGGGCCGAGGTGCGCGGCGAGCTCGTGATGCTGCGCTCGACCTTCGCGGCCTACAACGCCGCGCATCCGGACAAGCCGCTCATCAACCCGCGCAACGCGGCCGCCGGGACGCTGCGGGCGAAGGACCCCGCCGTCGTCGCGGAGCGCCGGCTGCGCTTCTTCGCGTTCGACCTCGAGACCGCCGCCGGGGCCGAGGGCGACCTCGAGCAGGCGCTGCGGACGCTCGGGTTCGAGGTCGCCGACATGCGCCACTGCGACGACGCCGCCGCCGCGCAGGCGGTGATCGCCGCGATCGAGGCGGAGCGCAGCGAGCTCGACTACGACCTCGACGGCGCCGTGCTGCGGCTCGCCGACCGCGACGCCTTCGCCGCCGCCGGCACGCGCTCCAACAGCCCCCGCGGCGCGCTGGCGTTCAAGTACGCGGCCGAGGAGAAGACCACGCTGCTGGCCGACGTCGTCTGGGACGTCGGCAAGATCGGCAAGGTCGCGCCCGTCGCGGTGCTCGAGCCGGTGTTCGTCGGCGGGACCACGGTGTCGCGCGCGACGCTCGCCAACCAGGAGGTGATCCGCGCCCGCGACGTCCGCATCGGCGACACCGTGCTCGTCCGCCGCGCCGGCGACGTCATCCCGTTCGTCGCGGGGGTGCTGGACGCCTCGATGCGCACCGGCGAGGAGCGTGAGATCGTGCCGCCGAGCGAGTGCCCGTCGTGCGGGCAGGCGCTGATCGAGCAGGGGAACAGCCGCGAGCTCTTCTACACCAACGTCGCCTGCCCGGCCCAGACGGTGCGCCGGCTGATCCACTGGGCCTCGCGCGCGGCCGCCGACATCGACGCGATCGGCCCGGTCTGGATCGAGCGGCTCAACGAGGCCGGTCTGCTCGAGCGCCCGTCCGACTTCTACGCGCTAGAGCGCGACCGCCTGATGGGCTTCGACGGCATCGCGGACGTGTCCGCGGACCGGATGCTCGAGTCGATCGACCGCAGCCGCGGCGTTGGCCTGCGCCGCGCGCTGATCGGCCTCGCGATCCCGATGGCTTCCGAAGCGACTGCCACGCGCCTCTGTCGCGCCGGCTTCCGCGCGCTGGAGGAGGTCGCCGACGCCGACGAGGAGGCGCTGCAGGAGGTCGAGGACATCGGGCCGAAGGTCGCCGCGAGCCTGCGATCGCACCTCGGCCGGGCGAGCACGCGCGCCGAGCTGGCGCGCCTGCGCGAGCTCGGCGTCGATCTCGACGTGCGCGACGAGGACCTTCCGCCGCAGATCGTCTCGGGCGCGCCGCTGGCCGGCAAGACCGTCGTGGTCAGTGGGTCGATCACCGACCCGCGCAGCGGCGAGAAGGTCGCCCGCCCGGTCTTCCAGCGGCTGTGCGAGAAGGCCGGCGCGACGACCGCGTCGTCGGTCTCGGCCAGCACCGACATGCTGATCTGCGGCGCCGACGTGGGCGCCGCCAAGACCGCGAAGGCGGAGAAGCTCGGCGTCGAGATCGTCGACCAGGAGGTCGTCTGGCGCCTGCTTATCGACGCCGGCGCCGTCTAGCGCCCGAACGTGCTCAGGAACTCGCGCCCGTCGGCGCTCACGTCGGCGACCAACTCGCGCACCTCGGCCAGCCCGGCGCGCAGCTCGGGATCGCCGATCTCCACCGGCCGCATCGAGTCCTGCAGGTCCGCGAGGATGGCGTCGGCCTCCGCGACCGCCTCCAGCGCGCGCTCCAGGAACCCCTTGACGCCCTGCGACGGAAGCCCCGCCGACGCCTGCTCGAAGCCCCTGTCGGCCAGCCCGTGGCGCCCCGCGAAGCCGGCGTGGGTGCGCTGCGCGCGGCCGTAGGCCAGCTGGACGGGGCGGAAGAGGCGCTCCTCGAGCCGGTCCGCGCTCTGCTCGTCGAGCCGCTCGTAGGCCGCTCCCAGCGCGGCGAGCGCAACGCCCAGCTCGTCGATCGCCTCGGCGACCGTCTCGAGCAGCTCCTTGCGCGCCTCGCTGGTGCCGTACGCCATGCCCGGCTCCTTACGACCGCAGCCGGTAGCCGCGCGCGAACAGCCGGTAGTTGATCGCGAACAGCGCCAGCGCAGCGGCCAGCAGCAGCACCAGCGAGAGCGCCACGCTCGTGTCGGAGTAGCCCAGGAACCCGTAGCGCACGAGCCCGATCATGTAGTAGACGGGGTCGAAGTAGGTCAGCGTCTGGAACGGCTCCGGCAGCAGCTCCGCCGAGTAGAACACGCCGCCGAGGAAGATCAGCGGCGTGAGCAGGAAGGTCTGGTAGAAGGAGACGTCGTCGAACTGCTCCGCACGCACGCCGACGAGCACTCCGAGCTGGGCGAAGAAGAAGCCGACGAGAAACAGCGACGGCAGCAGCACGAGCACGTGGTCGACCGGGACCGAGACGAGCAGCGCGGCGGCGGTGAACGTGATCGTCGCGACGATCATCCCGCGCAGGAAGCCGACGAGCGAGAACGCGACCAGCAGCTCCAGCGGCGAGGCCGGCGAGGACAGCTGGTCGTCGATCGCGCGCTGGAACTTCTGCTGGAGGATCGAGGACGCGTTGTTGGAGAACGCGTTCATGGCCCAGGCCATCATGATCAGGCCCGGCACGATGAACACGACGTAGTCGACGCCGTGCAGCTTGTCGATCCGCGTGCCGAGCGCGGCACCGAAGACGGAGATGTAGAGGAACGTCTCGAGCATCGGTGCGCCGAGGGTCTGGCGCTTGATCTTCATGAAGCGCGTGACCTCGCGCCGGATCAACGTCACGAAGCGGATCTGGGCGGCGGTCACTGCAGGTCCCCGGCGATGTGCGCGCGCGAGAGCTCCTTGCGGCCCACCAGCTCGAGGTAGGAGTCCTCCAGGCTGGCGACGCCGTAGAGGTCGGCGAGCTCGCGGCTCGTGCCCTGAGCGACGACCTCGCCGTCGTTGAGGAACGCGATCCGGTCGCAGAGCTGCTCGGCCTCCTCGAGGTAGTGCGTCGTCAGCAGGATCGTCGTGCCCTCGGCGTTGATCCGCTGGACGTAGTGCCACAGCTCGAGCCGCAGCTCCACGTCGACGCCCGCGGTCGGCTCGTCGAGGATCAGCAGCCGCGGGCGGTGCATCAGCGCGCGGGCGAGGATCAGCCGGCGCTTCATGCCGCCCGAGAGCGTCCGCGTGCGCTCGTCGCGTTTTTCGGTCAGCGAGAACGCCTCGAGCAGCTCCGCCGCGCGTGTCCGGCGCTCGCGCCGCGGCATGCCGAAGTAGCCGCCGTGATAGTCGAGCGTCTCCGCGGTCGTGAGAAAGTGGTCGAGGTTGAGGTCCTGGGGCGCGAGCCCGACCGCCAGCCGTGCCTCGGCATAGTGGTGGACGGCGTCGTGGCCGAACACGCGGATCGCGCCGGCCGTTGGCTGCGCCAGGCCGGTGGCGCAATGGATCAGGGTCGATTTCCCGGCGCCGTTCGGACCGAGCAGACCGAAGAACTCACCTTCCTCGATCGTGAGCGAGACGCGCTTGAGCGCCTCGGTGCCCGTCGGGTAGCGCTTGACGAGGTCGGAGATCTCGAGTGCGAAGGCCATCGGCTCCACCGGTGATAGCGCACGCGTGCGCGCTTCCCGGTGCGGCTGCCCGCACGTGACGGGCTCAGCGGCACGAGCGCGCTAGGCGGCGCGCACGACCGTCC
>DASQMT010000271.1:0-3220 GCA_035645355.1 Solirubrobacteraceae bacterium
AGCGCCATGAACGGCATGATCACCTTGAAGACCTGGTCCGGGTTGGTCCACCAGGCGCTGATGCCCTGCGGCAGGCCGGACACGATCGAGGCGAAGATCATCAGCGAGATGCCGTTGCCGATGCCGCGCTGCGTGATCAGCTCGCCCATCCACATCAGCAGCACGCAGCCGGCCGTGAGGCACAGGATCACGAGCAGCACTGAGCCGACGTTGAAGCTCGTGAACACCGGCGAGCCGGCGCTCTGGCCCTGCGAGCGGAAGAGGAAGACGTAGCCGACGGCCTGCGCCGCGGACAGTCCGACCGTCAGATAGCGCGTGTACTGCGTGATCCGCGCCTGGCCGACCTCGCCCTCCTTGGACAGCTTCTCGAGCGACGGCGAGACGACCGTCAGCAGCTGCAGGATGATCGAGGCCGTGATGTACGGCATGATGCCGAGCGCGAACAGCGCGATCCGGGACAGGCCTCCGCCCGTGAACAGGTTGAGGAAGCCGAGGATGTTCGAGCCGGCGTAGTTGTCCTCGAGCTGCTTGAGCGCCTCGGTCGAGACGCCCGGCACCGGGATGAACGATCCGAGCCGGTAGAGCGCCAGGATCACCGCTGTGAACAGCAGCTTCTTGCGGATCTCCGGGACCTTGAAGGAGCTCAGGATCGTCGCCAGCACAGCCCGTGCTCCCCGGTGCTACTCGATGACCTGACAGGTGCCGCCGGCGGCCTCGATGGCCGCGCGTGCGGACTTGGAGAAGCCCTGCGCGTGAACCGTCATCGGCTTCGTGATCTCACCGCTGCCGAGGATCTTGACCGGGATGTCGCGGCGGGTGGCGAGGCCGGCGGCCTTGAGCGCGGCGGCGTCGACCGACGCGCCGGACTCGAAGCGCGCGTCGAGGTCGCCGAGGTTGACCGGCTGCGTGTGCGTCCGGAACATCTCGAACGGCATCGACATCTTCTTGTTCGGGCCGCGCAGCTTGCGCATCCGCATGTGGATCGGCGTCTGGCCGCCCTCGAAGCGGTCGCGATCCTTGGCGCCGGCGCGCGAGCCGTAGCCCTTGTGACCGCGGCCGGCGGTCTTGCCATGACCGGACCCGTGGCCGCGGCCGACGCGCTTGCGGCTCTTGCGCGAGCCCGGCGCGGGCGCCAGGTTGTGCAGGCCGACGATCGGCTCGGCGTCTGGCTCGGGCCGGCTCATGACTTCTCCTCGACGACGATCAGATGGCGCACGGAGTGCACCATCCCGCGCAGCTGGGGCGAGTCCGGCCGCTCGACGATGCTGCCGATCTTGCGCAGGCCGAGCGAGCGCAGCGTGTCGCGCTGGCGGGCGTTGGAGCCGTTGGCCGAGCGCACCTGCTTGATCACGTATGTGCTCACGCGGGCGCCTCGGTGGGCTCGGAGTCGGGCTCGGGCTCGACGGCGTCGGCTTCGGGCTGCTCGACGGCCTCGGCTTCGGGCTCCGCGGCGACGGGCTCGGGCTCGGCCGACAGGGTCGTGGCGGCTTGGCCGTTCTCCTTGGTGAGACCGAGCACGGCGTCGACGGAGAGCCCGCGCAGCGCGGCAATCTCCTCCGGCCGGCGCAGCTCCATCAGTCCCGAGATCGTCGCCTTGACGAGGTTGATCGGGTTCTGCGAGCCGAGCGACTTGGACAGGATGTCGTGGATCCCGGCCAGCTCGAGCACCGCGCGCACTCCGCCGCCGGCGATCACGCCGGTGCCGGGCGACGCGGGCTTGAGGAAGACGCGGCCGGAGCCGAAGATGCCCATCGTCTGGTGCGTGATGGTGGCGCCGTGCAGCGGCACGCGGAAGAGCCGCTTCTTCGCGTTCTCGACGCCCTTCTGGATCGCGAGCGGGACCTCGTTCGCCTTGCCGTAGCCATAGCCGACGGTGCCGCTCTCGTCACCCACGACGACGAGCGCCGTGAACGAGAAGCGGCGGCCGCCCTTGACGACCTTGGCCACGCGGTTGATCTCGACCACGCGCTCCTGGAGATCCAGGCCGGTGGCGGAGACGGAACGATCGGGTGCGGACATGCTCGAACCTAGCCTAGAAGGTCAGGCCGCCCTCGCGGGCGCCCTCGGCCAGGGCCTTGACACGGCCGTGATAGCGGTAGCCGCCGCGGTCGAAGACCGCCGTCTCGATGCCGGCGGCCCTGGCGCGCTCAGCGATCAGCGCGCCGGCGCGGGTCGCCTGCTCCATCGGCTTGAGGCCGCGCAGGTCCGCCTCGGTCCAGTTGACGGCTGCCAGCGTGCGGCCGGCGTCGTCGTCGATCAGCTGCGCGAAGATCCCGCGGTTGGAGCGGAAGACGGCGATCCGCGGGCGCTCGGCGGAGCCGCGCACCTTCGCGCGCACGCGGCGGCGGCGCTTCAGGCGCCGCTGGGGTGCGGTGACAGTGCTCATGCTCGCTTACCGACCTTCCGGGCGACGTACTCGCCCTCGTACCGGATGCCCTTGCCCTTGTAGGGCTCCGGCGGCCGTTGCTTGCGGATCACTGCTGCGACCTGGCCGACCTGCTGCTTGCTCGAGCCCTTGATGATCACGCGCGTCGGCTGGGGGACCTCGAACTCGATCCCCTCCGGCGCCTTGATCGGCACGGGGTGCGAGTAGCCGAGCGCCAGCTCGAGGTCGCGGCCCTTGAGCTGCGCGCGGTAGCCGACGCCCTGGATCTCGAGCGTCTTGCTGAAGCCGGTCGTCACGCCCTCGACCATGTTCGCGATCAGCGTGCGCGTGAGCCCGTGCAGCGCACGGTGCTCCGCGCGGTCGGTCGGGCGCGTGACGAGCAGCTGGCCGTCCTCGTGCACGACGTCGATCGCGCGCGCCTTGCGCTCCTCGAGGTTGCCGCGCGGGCCGGACACGCGCACGACCTCCGGGTCGACCGTGACGGTGACCGAGTCCGGGACCGGGATGGGCTTTCTGCCGATTCGGGACATGGCGGCTACCAGACCTCGGCGACGACCTCGCCGCCGACGCCGGCCTTGCGCGCGTCGTGGCCGGTCATCACGCCGTGCGACGTGGACAGGATCGCGGTGCCCATGCCGCCCAGCACCTTGGGGACGTGCGTGGCGTCGACGTAGGTCCGCTGGCCCGGGCGCGAGATGCGCCTGATGCCCGAGATCACCGACGTGCGGTTCTCGGTGTACTTCAGTCGCACCACGATGCGCTCGCCGGCGGCGCCGGGGCGGCCCTCGACGGTCTCAAAGGACTCGATGTAGCCCTGCTCGCGCAGGATCCGGG
>DASQMT010000272.1:0-3507 GCA_035645355.1 Solirubrobacteraceae bacterium
GGCCGATGGCCGCCGCGCGCGTCGTCCTCGCCGCCGTTGCGGCGCTCCTGATCGCCGCCGAGCCCGCGGCCGCCGCCCGGCCGAGCACCGCCCGGCTCGTGGCGGTCACCGTCCCGCCGCCGGAGCACCTCGCGGACCCGGGGCTGAAGACCTACGTCTACCGCTTCGGCCCGCACAGGATCGGTCCCTACCAGGTCGCCAAGGACACGGACGTCGTCGCCCCGCCGCCCGTCGACGGCGCGATCGTGGGCATGGACTCCCGGCTGATCACCCGCTCGGGCGCCGAGGTGCCGCAGTCCGAGGTGATGCTGCACCACATCGTCTACATCAACGACGGCGCGGACGGCCGCCGGCGCGACGGCGCCTGCCCCCAGCGTCCCGTCCGCCAGCGCTTCTTCGGCACGAGCGAGGAGCTGCGGCCGCTGACGCTGCCGCGCGGCTACGGCTACAAGACCCGCGCGCGGGACCGCTGGCGGGTGAGCTGGATGGTCATGAACCATCAGGCGCGGGACCGCAGGGCGCTGCTCGAGTACCGCGTCACGGTCGACACCAGCCGGTCGATCGCGCCGGTCGAGCCGTTCTGGCTGAGCGTGCTCCCGTGCCGCCAGAATCCGGACCCGCAGTACTCCGTCCCCGGCGGGGGCGCGCCCGGCTCGACGCACCTGCGCTCCCGCACGTGGAAGCTGCCCGTCGGCGGCCGGATCGTCGCGATGGGCGGCCACATGCACGGCGGTGCGCGCAACCTTACCGTCACCCAGCCCGATTGCGGCGGGCGCACGATCTTCACCGCGCAGCCGACCTACGCGACCGCCGACGACCCGCTCTACGCCGTCACGCCGCTGCTGCACGAGCCCGATCCGAAGCACATCTCGTGGTCGCAGTCGGCCTCGGGCTGGAGCGTCCCTCGCGGAACGCGCCTGCGCGTCACCGCGGCCTACGACGGCGAGCGCCCGCACATGCGCGTGATGGGGATCGCGCACGTCTACGTCGCGCGCGGCAAGCCGCCCACGGACGCGTGTGCTGCACCACCGGCCGACGCGCAGAGCCTCGACGCCCCGTTCGCGGGCCGCAAGGAGCCGCCGCCGATCGACCTGACCCTCGCGACGCTCGGCCCCGACGGCGTCGCGCGGCCGGTCGACCGCCCACCCGGGCGGCTGACGAGGCGTTCCGGCGACACTGCCGTGCGCGTGGACGACTTCGCCTTCAGCCGGCCCAACCTCTCGATCCCGCGCGGGAGCCGGATCACGTGGCGCTTCCGCGACGAGACGCGCCATGACGCGACGCTCGCGGCCGGGCCGGTCGGCTTCGCCAGCCCGTCGGCGGCGGACGGCGAGCGTTGGTCGCGCAGCTTCGACACGCCGGGCGAGTACCGGATCTACTGCTCGCTGCACCCCGTGTACATGTCGCAGTACGTCGAGGTGCGCTGAGCGCTCAGGGGTTGAGCGTGCGGCGCAGCATCAGGCCGCTGCCACCGGTCAGCAGCGCCGCGAGGAAGGCGGTGCCAAAGCCGACGACGCCGAGTACTGCGAGCACCACCAGCACGATCGTCAGCACCGCCAGCCCGCCCGTCGCGAGCACGAGTGTGTAGGCGCGCCCCGCGCGCTCCTTGCGCGAAAGGGTCGACCGGCGGCGGGGCTCGAGATCGGACATCGCTTACGAGCGTACCGACTAGCCTGACTCTCCATGCTCGTCGCCCGCGAAGACCTGCGCAACGTCGCGATCGTCGCCCATGTCGACCACGGCAAGACGACGCTCGTGGACGCGATGCTGTGGCAGTCCGGGGCGTTCCGCGTCAACCAGGACGTCAACGAGCGCGTGATGGACTCGATGGATCTCGAGCGCGAGAAGGGCATCACGATCCTCGCCAAGAACACGGCGGTCCGCTACGCCGGCGTGAAGCTCAACATCGTCGACACGCCCGGCCACGCCGACTTCGGTGGCGAGGTCGAGCGCGGCCTGACGATGGTCGACGGCGTGCTGCTGCTCGTCGACGCCTCGGAGGGCCCACTGCCGCAGACGCGCTTCGTGCTGCGCAAGGCGCTCGAGGGCAAGCTGCCCGTGATCCTCGTCGTCAACAAGGTCGACCGGCCCGACGCGCGCATCGCCGAGGTGGTCGACGAGGTCTACGACCTGTTCCTCGACCTCGACGCCGACGAGGAGCAGATCGAGTTCCCGATCGTCTACTGCAACGCCAGGGCCGGGCATGCCGGGCTCGCGCCGGACGCGCTCGCCGGCGACCTCGCGCCGCTCATGGACCTGCTGGTCGAGCGCATCCCGCCGCCCGAGCACGATCCCGAGCATCCGCTGCAGGCGCATGTGACCAACCTCGACGCCTCGCCCTACGTCGGCCGGCTCGCGCTCTGCCGGGTGCGCCACGGCAAGATCCGCAAGGGCCAGCCGATCGCCTGGTGCCGGGCCGACGGCTCGGTCCAGCGGGCCACCGTCGGCGAGCTGTACGTGACGGAGTCGCTCGACCGGGTCGACGCCGCCGAGGCCGGTCCGGGCGAGCTGATCGCGATCGCCGGCCTCGCCGACGTCACGATCGGCGAGACGATCGCCGACCTCGACGATCCGCGCCCGCTGCCGGTCATCACCGTCGACGAGCCGTCGCTGTCGGTGACGATCGGCATCAACACCTCGCCGCTGGCCGGCCGCGACGGCGGCAAGCTGACCGCCCGCCAGGTGCGCGACCGGCTCGACGCCGAGCTGGTCGGCAACGTCTCGCTGCGCGTCAGCGACACGGAGCGCCCGGACGCCTGGGAGGTGCAGGGCCGCGGCGAGCTGCAGCTCGCCGTGCTGGTCGAGCTGATGCGGCGCGAGGGCTTCGAGCTGACGGTCGGGCAGCCGCAGGTGCTGACGCGCGAGATCGACGGCAAGCTCCACGAGCCGGTCGAGCGCATGGCGATCGACGTGCCCGAGGACTACGTCGGGGTGATCACGCAACTACTTGCACTGCGCAAGGGGCGCATGGAGCAGATGGTCAACCACGGCACGGGCTGGGTGCGGATGGAGTACCTCGTGCCGGCGCGGGCGCTGATCGGCTTCCGCACCGAGTTCCTCACCGAGACGCGCGGCACGGGCCTGCTGCACCACGTCTTCGACCGCTGGGAGCCGTGGGCGGGCGAGCTGCGCACGCGCCCCTCGGGCTCGCTCGTCGCCGACCGCCGCGGGACCGCCGCGCAGTTCGCGCTGATGAACCTGCAGGAGCGCGGCACGCTCTTCATCGGACCGGGCGAGGAGGTCTACGAGGGAATGATCGTCGGGGAGAATGCGCGCGCCGACGACCTCGACGTCAACGCAGTCAAGGAGAAGCAGCTCAACAACATCCGCTCCTCGACGGCCGAGGTGCTGGTCCGCCTGGTCCCGCACCGGCAGCTCTCGCTCGACCAGGCGCTCGAGTTCCTGCGCGAGGACGAGGCCGTCGAGGTCACGCCCGCGGCCGTCCGCCTGCGCAAGGCCGTGCTCGACAAGACCGAGCGCGTGAAGGCGGCGCGCCGGCAGCGCGCC
>DASQMT010000273.1:0-5292 GCA_035645355.1 Solirubrobacteraceae bacterium
GCGGTCACCGGCTCGTCCTCTCCACGCCGCAACTGAAGGAGGCCCAGTACGACGACGACCGCGAGCCCTCCCACGCAGAGCGCGAGCCGGCGCCAGGTCAGGTCTGCGGTCATGCCCCGAAGCTACGGGGGCGGTTGCGACGGATCAGCCGCGGATCGTGACGATTCCGTGCCGATTCAGCGCACGACGAAGTTCACGAGCTTCGCCGGCACGACGACCACCCGGACGACGTCCTTGCCGTCGATGTGCGCCTGCACCCGCGGGCGCGCCCGCGCGAGCGTCTCGAGCTGCTCGCGATCGGCGCCTGACGCAGCCGGCATGCGATCGCGCAGCTTGCCGTTGATCTGCAGCGCGATCTCGACCTCGTCGCGCACCAGCAGCGTCGGGTCGACCTCCGGCCACGGCTCGTCCCAGACGCGCTCGCCCGTGAGCAGCTGGTAGACCTCCGCGCCCGTGTGCGGCGCGAACGGGAAGATCAGCGAGGCGGCCGTCGCCGTCGCGAAGCGGAGCGCTGGATCGCTCGCTCCGTCACGGCGCGAGTAGCACTCGTTGACCAGCTCCATCACGGCGGCGATCGCAGTGTTGAACGCGAACCGCCCGCTCATGTCGCCGGTGACCTTGTCGATTGCCCAGTGAGCCTTGCGCAGCAGCTCGAGATCGTCTCCGGACGCGCCGTCGGTGGACGCGTCGAGCGGACCCGGCGCGCCGTTCTCCGCCAGCTCCGCCCCGAGGCGCCAGAGACGGGCGAGGAAGCGGTGCACTCCCTCGACGCCCGAGTCCGACCAGTCGGCGTCCTGATCGGGCGGGCCGATGAAGAGGATGTAGCAGCGTGCGGTGTCAGCCCCGTAGCGCTCGACGTACGGCGTGGGGCTGATCACGTTGCCCTTCGACTTCGACATCTTCGCGCCCTCGCGGGTGATCATGCCCTGGGTGAAGAGCGCGTTGAACGGCTCGCGCATGTCGAGGTGGCCCATGTCCGCGAGCGCCTTGACGAAGAAGCGCGCGTACATCAGGTGGAGGATCGCGTGCTCGACACCCCCGATGTACTGGTCCACCGGCGCCCAGCGCGCGAGCACGTCGGGGTCCCAGGGCGCCTCGTCGTTGTCCGCGTCGCAGTAGCGCAGGAAGTACCACGACGAGTCGACGAACGTGTCCATCGTGTCGGTCTCGCGCAGCGCCGGTTTGCCGCAACGCGGGCAGCTCGTGTGGACCCACTCCTCCGCTGTCGCAAGCGGCGAGCGGCCCTTCGGCTTGTAGTCGCGCACGTCGGGCAGGATCACGGGGAGCTCGTCGTCGGGCACGGGCACGAGGCCACAGCCGTCGCAGTGCACGATGGGGATCGGGCAGCCCCAGTAGCGCTGTCGGGAGAGCAGCCAGTCGCGCAGGCGGAAGTTGACCGACCGGTGGCCGCGACCGTCGCCGTCCAGCCAGGCGACGATCGCGTCGAGCGCCTCGCGGTTCTGCATCCCGTCGAAGCGCGGGCCGGAGTTTACGATCGCGCCATCGCCGGCGTACGGAAGCGCGTCGCCGCCCTCGATCACGCGCCGGATCTCGAGCCCGAAGCGCGTCGCGAAGGCGAAGTCGCGCTCGTCGTGGCCCGGGACCGCCATGATCGCGCCGGTGCCGTACTCCATCAGCACGTAGTCGGCGACCCACATCGGGATCTCCTCGCCGTTGACCGGGTTCACGACGGTGCGGCCGAGCGGCACGCCGGTCTTCTCGCGCTCGGCCGCCCCGCGCTCGGCGCCGTCCTCGGTCTGCGACCTGTTGACGTACTCGCGCACGGCCTGCTCGTGCTGCGTGCCGGCGGCCAGGCGCAGCACGTCGGGGTGCTCCGGCGCCATGACGAAGAACGTCACGCCGAAGAGCGTGTCCGGGCGGGTGGTGAACACGGGGTAGTCGATCCCCAGCTCCTCGCACCTGAAGGTCACCTCGGCGCCCTCGGAGCGGCCGATCCAGTTGCGCTGCATCGTGACCACGTGCTCGGGCCAGTCGACCGTCGCGAGGTCGTCCAGGAGCCGCTCGGCATAGTCGGTGATGCGGAAGAACCACTGCTCGAGCTGGCGCGCCTCGACGAGCGTGCCGCAGCGCTCGCAGCGGCCGTCGATGACCTGCTCGTTGGCAAGCACGGTGGCGTCCTTTGGGCACCAGTTGACCGCCGCCTCCTTGCGGTACGCGAGCCCGCGCTCGAGGAAGCGCAGGAACAGCCACTGCGTCCAGCGGTAGACGCGCGGGTCACTGGTCGCGAACTCGCGCGACCAGTCGAACGAGACGCCCCACTCGCGGAACTCGCGCTGGAACTGGGCGATCGACTGCGCCGTCGAGTCGCGCGGGTGCTCACCCGTCCTGATCGCGTGGTTCTCCGCCGGCAGCCCGAACGCGTCATAGCCGATCGGATGCAGCACCCGGCGGCCGGTGCGGCGGTGGAAATGCGCGACGGCGTCACCGACCGCGTAGTTCTTCAGGTGCCCCATGTGCGGCTCGCCCGAGGGGTACGGGAGCATTTCGAGCACGTAGGACTTGGGCAGGTCCGTCGCCTCGTCGTTGCTCACGTGCCACGTCTGCTCGCGCTCCCAGATCGCCTGCCACTTTGGCTCGATCGCGCGCGGGTCGTAGCGATGCTCGGGCATGCGGGCGGGGAGGTTAGCGGCCGCGCCGAAGCGGGCTTTTCCGTCCGGAAGGCGAACTAGTGTTCGTGTCATATCCGAGTCGACCTGGAAGGGCGCTCTCGCCGAGCTTAAGCTCGCGACGCGCGCGATCGAGCTCGGCATCCTGGTGCTCAAGCCGGTGATAGAGGGCCTGCGATATGACCTCGTCTTCGACGTCGGACAGCGCCTGCCGCGAGTGCAGTGCAAACGGGCCGCTCGGAAGAAGCGCATACTCGTCGTCTACACGCGGAGCTCGCGACACACCCCGCGGGGCTACGTGCGGTCGACCTACGCCCGAGCGAGGTCGACGCCATCGCGGCGTACTCACCCGACACCGGGTCTTGCGACCTCATGCCGATCGCCGATGTGGCCGGGCGTTTCGTTGTCCACCTGCGGCTCGAACCGGCTATCAACAACCAGCAGGTCGCGGTAAAGTACGCGGCTCGGTACGAGTTCGGGGCTATAGCTCAGCTGGGAGAGCGTCGCGCTGGCAGCGCGAAGGCCGAGGGTTCGAGTCCCTCTAGCTCCACCTTCGAGGGGCCGTTCTCGTGAGCGGCCCTTCGCGCTTCCGGGCTCCTACCCCACGGCGCGCCGCGGCGCCTCGCCCCAGAGCTGCTCGAGGCGGTAGAACTCGCGCGCCTCCGGGGTGAACACGTGCACGATCACGTCGAGGTAGTCCATCAGGATCCAGCGTGCCTCGCCGAGGCCCTCGACGCGGCGCGGCAGCAGGCCGTGCTGCTGCTTCAGCCCGAAGTGAATGCCGTCGTGGATCGCCTTGGTCTGACGGTCCGTGTTGCCCGAGCAGACGACGAAGAAGTCCGTGTAGCCGAGCACCCCGCGCAGGTCGAGCTCGGCGACGTCGATCGCCTTCTTGTCGGCGGCGAAGTCGGCTATCACGCGCGCCAGCGCGGCGGGCTCGCCGGTGTCCTGCTTCTGCGTCAACGATCCAGACTCAGGCATGTGATCGCCCTTCAGGATACGAGGACCCCTGGCTGTAGAGGCGCTCGCGCTCGATGTAGGCGGCCACGGCGTCGGGCACGAGGTAGCGCACGGGCAGTCCGATCGCCACGCGACGGCGTATCAGCGAGCTCGAGATGTCGAGCCGCGGCATGTCGAAGAAGCAGAGCCGCTCCGCCGCGCCGGCGAGACCGGACACGCGCTCGAGGATGTCGGCACGGCGCACTCCCTCGCGCTCCGCGATCGCGAGCCGGGCCAGCTCCAGCACGCCCTCCGGGTCACGCCAGGCGGGCAGCGAGTGCGCCATGTCGCCCCCGACGATGAACGTCAGCTCGTCGTCGCCTTCCAGTGCCCGCAGCAGGTCCACCGTGTACGAACGGCCGTCGCGCTCGGCATCCGCGCGCGACACGCCGAGCCGCTCGTTGCCGGCGACCGCCGCCTCGCACATCGCCACGCGATGCGCCACTCCGGGCTCCGCATCGACGATCTTGTGCGGCGCCACGCGCACGGGGACGAGCAGCACCTGTTCCAGATCGAGTTGCAGCAGCGCCTCCTGGGCGCAGACCAGATGGCCGAGATGCGGCGGGTTGAACGTCCCGCCGAGCAGGCCGATCCGGGCCACCTAGGCCCGGACCTGACCCGTGCCCTCGACCAGGTACTTGAACGTGCACAGCTCGCGCAGGCCGATCGGGCCGCGCGCGTGCAGCTTCTGCGTCGAGTTGCCGATCTCGGCGCCCATCCCGAACTCGCCGCCGTCGGTGAAGCGGGTCGAGGCGTTGACGTAGACGCAGGCGGCGTCGACGCCGAGCTGGAAGGCACGCGCCGCGGCGGTCGAGGACGTCACGATCGCCTCCGAGTGGCCCGAGCCGAAGCGGTTCACGTGCTCGATCGCGTCTTCGACCGAGTCGACCACCCGGACGGCGAGCACGAGCGCGAGGAACTCCTCGGCGTAGTCCTCGTCAGTCGCCTCGGCGAGGGCCACGTCACCGCCCAGCGCACGCGCGCGCTCGTCACCGCGCAGCTCGACGCCGGCGTCATGCAGCGCGCGCAGCGCCCCGGGCAGGAAGACGTCGGCGACGTCCGTGTGCACGAGCAGCGTCTCGGCCGCGTTGCAGACCCCCGGCCGCTCGGTCTTGGCGTTGAGGATGATCGCGCGCGCGGAATCCGGATCAGCGCTCGCGTCGACGTAGACGTGGCAGTTGCCCGAGGCGGCGTAGATGACGGGCACCTTCGCGACCGCCGAGAGCGCCTTCTTCAAGCCCTCGCCGCCGCGCGGAATGATCAGGTCGACGAGCCCCTCCTGCCCGGCCAGCTCGGCCAGCTCCTCGCGCCCGCCACCCGCGACCAGCGTGAGAGCGCCGGCGGGCAGCCCGTTGGCCTCGGCCGCCTCGCGCGCCACTCCTGTGAGCACCGCGTTGGAGTGGGCAGCCGACGAGGATCCCCGCAGGACGATCGCGTTGCCCGATTTCAGGCACAGCGCGGCGGCGTCGATCGTCACGTTCGGGCGCGCCTCGTAGACGACCGCGACGACACCGAGCGGAACGCGCACCTTGCGCATCTGCAGGCCGTTGGCCAAGCGTGAGCCGTCGATAACCTCCCCGACGGGGTCCGGCAGCGCGACGATCGCGCGTACACCGCGGGCGATCGAGGCGATCCGTCCCGCGTCGAGCGCGAGGCGGTCCATCAG
>DASQMT010000274.1:0-14118 GCA_035645355.1 Solirubrobacteraceae bacterium
GACGACGACCGGCTCGTGGGCGGCCCCGGTGACGACACGCAGGCCGGCGGGCCCGGCGACGACCGGATCTTCGCCAACGCCGGCCGCGACGTCACCGACGGCGGCGACGGCGACGACGCCCTCTGGGCGCTGGTCAGGAGCGACGTGACCGGCCCGGGCGACATCGCAGGCGACGTCGTTCGGGGCGGAGCGGGCGACGACCGCATCCGCGTGCGCGACGGTGAGCTCGACGTGATCAGCTGCGGGCCAGGCTTCGACGTCGCGCTGCTCGACTTCGCCGACGTGATCGAGAGCAGCAGCGCCGCCGCGCCGGACGGCGACTGCGAGCGGGTGCGCCGCGCCGTCCCACGTCCGCGCGGCGACATGCGCGAGCGCGAGGGCTAGCCCGCCGCGTTTTTTCGCGAGCGGCAGGGTAGAGCGCCAGACATGTACATCGGAATCGGCACGCTGCTCATCATCATCATCCTGCTGATCATCTTCGTCCTCTAAGGACAGGGATGCGTGGCCAGCCGCCCCACACGGGGCGGCTGGCCGCACCGCAGTACGCACCATTCCCCTGAGCGGGACGCAGGGAAGCCCTCATGGGCGTGGGTCGGGGTCGCTGGGAGTCTGCGCATGTGCCCCAGCAGTCCTCTCACCCACACCCGGAGGAGCTTTCCAAAATGCAACCTCGCAACCTCGCGGCGCGCGCCGGCCGATGGAGCGCGACCCATCGCAGGACAGCCATCCTCGGCTGGATCCTCTTCGTCGTCCTCGCCACCATCATCGGCGGCAAGGTCGGCCAGCAGAACCTGGAGTCGTCCAAGATGGGCAACGGCGAGTCCAAGCGTCACGACATGATCGTCGCTGCCGCGAACTATCCCGACGAGATCGGCGAGCGCGTGCTGATCCAGGGCAAGGGCTCGATCAAGGCCGAGGATCCTGAGGTCACCGCCGCAGTCAAGGACGTCGTACGCCGCCTCGGGCAGATCGAGGGCGTCACCGACATCAGGAGCCCGCTGCAGCCGGCCCACCGCGCCGGTACCGTCTCAAAGGACGGCCGCTCCGTGCTCGTGAACTTCACGCTTCCGGGCAAGGCCGACACCAAGGAGGAGCTGGAGGCGCTCGAGACAGTGGCCGACGCTCCCCTCGCGGCCGTCGCCGCCGTCCAGAAGGCGCATCCTGAGGTGCTCGTCCAGGAGCACGGCGATGCCTCGCAGCAGAAGGCACTCGGCGAGACCGGGCGCAAGGACGAGGCGAAGTCGCAGAACATCTCGATGGGCGGGACGCTGATCATCCTGCTGCTCGTGTTCGGCGCAGCCGTCGCCGCCGGCGTCCCGCTGCTGCTCGGCATCTCGGCCTTCGTGGCCACCACCGGACTGCTGGGGCCCGTCAGCCAGCTCGCTCCTCTGCACGAGGCCGTCGGGATCGTCACGATGCTGATCGGCCTGGCCGTCGGCGTCGACTACGCGATGTTCTACCTGCGCCGGATGATCGAGGAGCAGGACAAGGGCCGCTCGTCCGAGGCCGCGCTCGACATCGCCGCCGCCACCTCGGGCCGCGCGGTGCTGATCTCGGGATTCACCGTGATGGCCGCCATGGCCGGCATGTTCTTCTCCGGCAACGCGATCTTCTCGTCCTTCGGCATCGGCACGATCCTCGTCGTCGGCGTCGCCATGGTCGGGTCGCTCACGTTCCTGCCCGCGGTGCTCTCCTATCTCGGCCAGAAGGGCTGGCTCGAGAAGGGCCGCGTGCCCTACGTCGCCAAGGGGCGCCACAAGAGCAAGGGCGAGTCGCGCGTCTGGAACGCGATCCTGACCCGCGTCCTGGCCCGCCCGGTCGTCTCCGTGGCACTCGCCGGCGGCCTGCTCGTCGCGCTCTCGATTCCGGCCCTGGGCATGCAGTTCAAGGAGGCCGGCACCGAGGGTCTCTCGCGCAGCACGCCGATCGTCCAGACGCTCGACCGCATCGACGCGGCGTTCCCGGGCGGCAGCCTTCCGGCCAGCGTGGTCGTCAAGGCCGAGGACGTCACGGCGCCCGAGGTCCAGACCGCGATCGAGCAGCTCCACGACAAGGCGATCGCGACCGGCGAGCTCTCCGAGCCCTCCAGCGTGACGGTCAACCCCGACAAGACCGTCGCGATGGTGACGCTGTCGATCAAGGGCAAGGGCACCGACGCGGCGTCCAACCGCTCGCTGGAGGTCCTGCGCGACGACGTCGTACCGGCGACGGTCGGCAAGCTGCAGAACGCGGAGGTCGCCGTCGGCGGCATGACGGCCTGGTCGAAGGACTTCATCGACACGATGAAGTCGCACCTGCCGATCGTGTTCGGCTTCGTGCTGGCGATGGCCTTCATCCTGCTGCTGGTGACGTTCCGCTCGATCGTGGTGCCCATCAAGGCGATCGTCCTCAACCTGCTGTCGGTCGGCTCGGCCTACGGCGTGTTGACGCTGGTCTTCCAGGACGGCCATGGCGAGAAGGCGCTCGGGTTCACGTCCGTCGGGGGCATCACGCCCTGGCTGCCGCTGTTCCTGTTCGTCGTCCTGTTCGGGCTGTCGATGGATTACCACGTGTTCGTGCTCAGCAAGGTGCGCGAGCTGGTCGACCGCGGCGTCGCCACGGAGCAGGCCGTGGCGCAGGGCATCAAGAGCACGGCCGGCGTGATCACCGGCGCCGCCGCGGTGATGGTCGTCACGTTCGCCGCGTTCGCGACCGGCTCTGACCAGTCGATGAAGCAGCTCGGCGTCGGCCTCGCCGTGGCGATCCTGATCGACGCGACGATCGTCCGCGCGGTGCTCCTGCCCGCGACGATGAAGCTCCTGGGCGAGCGCAACTGGTGGCTGCCCAAGGGCCTCGGCTGGCTGCCGAAGTTCGAGCACGAGCCGGAGGTCGCCCCCGCTCGATAGAGCGCCCCCCCACCGAAGAGCGAGCGGGCCGCGCATGTTGCGCGGCCCGCTTGCGTGGTGGGGCTGTCCGCACCCCGAGACGCCTGTGTCCCCGCATTGGGCGCCGTCCGAGCAAGTGCGACTCTGCGCCGATCCCCAGCAGACCTTCTCCAGAGGAGCTCCCGCAGATGCAATCCCAGAGCTTCGCCGCCCGCGCCGGCAGATGGAGCGCGCAGCACCGCAAGAAGGCGATCCTCGGCTGGTTCGCGTTCGTCATCCTCGCCACCGTGCTCGGCGGCATGGTCGGCACGAAGACGCTCGCCGACGAGGACACGGGCAACGGCGAGTCCCGGCGCGGCGATCAGATCATCGAGGCCGCCGGCTTCCCCGACGAGACCGGAGAGACCGTGCTCGTCCAGGGCAGGGGCGACCTGAAGGTCGGCGACCCGAGGTTCACCGCGGCGGTCGAGGACGTGATCGCCGAGCTCGAGCAGACCGCGGGCGTGTCGGGGATCGAGAACCCGTTCGACGAGCAGTTCGCCGGCAATGTCTCCGACGACGGGCGCTCCGTGCTGGTCAACTTCGAGCTGCCCGGAGACGAGGACGCCGCCAAGGAGGCGGTCGAGGCGCCGCTCGCCACGGTCGCCGCGCTGCAGAAGCAGCATCCTGAGGTGCTGCTGGGCCAGTTCGGCGACGCCTCGGCCGAGAAGGAGATCGGCGAGGCGTTCGAGGAGGACTTCCAGAAGGCCGAGTTCCTGTCGCTGCCGATCACGCTCGTGATCCTGCTGATCGCGTTCGGCGCGCTCGTCGCGGCAGGCCTGCCGCTGCTGCTCGGCGCGACCGCGGTGATGGGCACGATCGGCCTGCTCGGCCCGATCAGCCAGCTGCACCCGCTCGAGGAGAGCTCGTCGAGCGTGGTGCTGCTCGTCGGTCTGGCCGTCGGCGTCGACTACTGCATGTTCTACCTGCGGCGCGAGATGGAGGAGCGCGACGCCGGGCGCGGGCCAGAAGCCGCGCTCGAGGCCGCCGCCGCGACCTCGGGCCGCGCCGTGCTCGTCTCCGGCCTGACCGTGATGTCGGCGATGGCCGGCATGTTCCTCGCCGGCAACGCCGTCTTCGTCTCGTTCGGCATCGGCACGATCATCGTCGTCGCCGTCGCGATGCTCGGGTCGGTCAGCGTGCTGCCCGCGATGCTCTCGTTCCTGTCGCGCAAGGGCTGGACGGAGAAGGGCCGCGTGCCGTGGGTCGCGAAGCGACGCCACAAGACCCGCGGCGAGTCGCGCGTCTGGGCGGCGATCCTCGACCGCGTGCTCAAGCGCCCGCTGGTCTCGGCGATCGTCGCGGGCGGGCTGCTCGTCGCGCTGACGATCCCGGCGTTCTCGATGCACACGCTCAACCCGGGCATCACCGGGCTGCCGCGCGACCTCGACGTGATGCAGGCCTATGACCGTATCGACGCCGCGTTCCCCGGCGGCAGCGTCCCTGCCGTCACCGTGGTCAAGGCGGATGACGTGACGGCGCCCGAGGTGCGGGCCGCGATCGCCGACCTTCAGCAGCGGGCGATCGCGAGCGGCCAGCTCGACGAGCCCACCAGTGTCGACGTGAGCCCCGACAAGACGGTCGCGACAGTCGCGCTGGCGGTCAAGGGCACCGGCACGGACGCCGCGTCCGAGCGCTCGCTCGCGGTGCTGCGCGAGGACGTCGTGCCGGCGACCGTGGCCAAGCTGCAGGGCGCCGAGGTGGCCGTCACCGGCTTCACCGCCGGGTCGAAGGACTTCAACGACGTGATGCGCTCGCACCTGCCGATCGTGTTCGCGTTCGTGCTGACGCTCGCGTTCATCCTGCTGCTGGTCACGTTCCGCTCGGTGGTGATCCCGATCAAGGCGATCGTCCTCAACCTGCTCTCGGTCGGCGCCGCCTACGGCGTGCTCAAGCTCGTCTTCCAGGACGGGCGGCTCGAGGGTCTGCTCGACTACGAGTCGGTCGGCGGCATCACGTCGTGGCTGCCGCTGTTCCTGTTCGTGATCCTGTTCGGCCTCTCGATGGACTACCACGTGTTCATCCTGAGCCGGATCCGCGAGGCGGTCGACGGCGGCATGTCGACCGACCGCGCGGTCGCGCACGGGATCAAGAGCACGGCGGGCGTCGTGACGAGCGCCGCGGCGGTGATGATCGCCGTGTTCGCGATCTTCGCCACGCTGAGCATGCTCGAGTTCAAGCAGATGGGCGTCGGCCTCGCGGTCGCGGTCCTGATCGACGCGACGATCGTGCGCGCAGTGCTGCTGCCGGCGACGATGAAGCTGCTCGGCGACTGGAACTGGTACCTGCCGAAGCGGCTGCACTGGCTGCCGAAGTTCGAGCACGAGCCGCAGATGGAGCCGTCCAAGGCATAACCTGCGCGCGATGCAGATTCGCGCAGCGGTACTGGAGGAGTTCGGCAAGCCGCTCGTCGTGCAGGAGGTCGAGCTCGACGAGCCCAAGGGCCACGAGGTGCTGGTGCGCCTCGTGGCCTGCGGCGTCTGCCATACCGACCTCTACACCGCCTCTGGCGTCGACCCGTCGGGCTACGCGCCGACCGTGCTCGGCCACGAGGGCGCGGGGGTCGTCGAGCGGGTCGGAGAGGACGTGACGCTCGTCGCGCCCGGCGACCACGTCGTGACGCTCTTCTCGCCCCAATGCGGCGAGTGCGAGCACTGCCGCTCGCCCAAGACGAACCTCTGCCTGGCGATCCGGGAGCAGCAGAACCAGGGTTACCTGCCCGACGGCAGCACGCGGCTGAGCCGCGCCGGCGAGCGGATCCGCCACTTCATGGGCACCTCCACGTTCGCCGAGTACACCGTGATGCCCGAGATCGCGCTCGCCAAGGTCAACCCCGACGCGCCGCTCGAGGGCGCGGCGCTGTTCGCCTGCGGGCTTTCGACCGGCCTCGGCGCCGCGATGCAGACCGCCAAGGTCGAGCGCGGCTCGACCTGTGTCGTGTTCGGCGCCGGCCTGGTCGGGCTCGGAGCGGTCGCAGGCTGCCGGCTGCAGGGGGCGGAGCGGATCATCGCGATCGACCTCTCCGACGAGCGGCTGGAGCTCGCCCGTGGCCAGGGTGCGACCGACGTGCTGACCGGCGGCCCCGACAGCGTCGCGGCGATCCTCGAGCTGACCGGCGGCTTCGGCGCCGACTTCACCTTCGAGGCCACCGGCAACGTCGCGGTGATGCGCCAGGCGGTGGAGGCGGCGCGCATGGGCTGGGGCCTGTGCACCGTCGCGGGCGTCGCCGGCAAGGGCGAGACGCTGGACGTCGTCCCGCGGTTGCTGATCACCGGCCGCCGGATCGCGGGATCGTCGTTCGGCGGGCTGAAGGGCCGCGAGCAGGTGCCGCAGCTGATCGACCGCTGGGTCGCGGGCGAGCTCGACGTGGAGCCGCTGCTCTCGCACGAGCTGACGCTCGACGAGGTCAACCGCGGGTTCGAGCTGATGGAGGCGCAGGACGGCATCCGCTCGGTGATCCGATTCGGGTAGGTTGCCGCGCGCGATGGCACGCATCGGACTGCTCACCGGAGGTGGCGACTGCCCCGGACTCAACGCCGTCATCCGCGCCGTCGTGCGCAAGGGGATCAACGCCTACGGGCACGAGTTCGTGGGCTTCCGCTACGGCTGGGCCGGGGTGCTCGAGGGCGAGGCGATCGACCTCACGCACGCCAGCACGAGCGGGATCCTGCATCGCGGCGGCACGATCCTCGGCACCTCGCGCACGAACGTCTTCAAGGAGGCGAACGGGCTCGAGCGCGTGCAGGCCTCGCTCGAGCAGCTGCGCCTCGATGCGCTGATCCCGATCGGCGGCGAGGACACGCTCGGGGTGGCCGGCAAGCTGTCGGCCGCCGGGGTGAACGTCGTCGGCGTGCCCAAGACGATCGACAACGACCTGGCCGGGACGGACTTCACGTTCGGCTTCCAGACCGCGGTGCAGATCGCCACGGACGCGATCGACCGGTTGCACACGACCGCCGAGTCGCACAACCGCGTGATCGTCGTCGAGGTGATGGGCCGCCACGCGGGCTGGATCGCCGCCTACTCCGGCCTCGCCGGCGGCGCCGACGTAGTGCTCGTGCCCGAGCGGCCGTTCGACATCGACGAGGTCTGCGAGCGGCTGCGGCGCCGGCACGCGCAGGGCCGCAACTTCTCGATCGTCGTCGTCGCCGAGGGCGCAACGCCGAGCGACGGCCAGCTCCAGTCCGAGTTCGAGACCACCGACGCCTTCGGGCACGTGCGGCTCGGCGGGATCGCGATCCAGCTCGAACGCGAGATCGAGCGCCGCACCGGCTTCGAGGCGCGCATGACGATCCTCGGGCACGTCCAGCGCGGCGGCACCCCGCTGGCCTACGACCGCGTGCTCGGCTCGCGCTTCGGGGTCGAGGCGATCGACGCCGTCAGCGATGGCGACTACGGCAAGATGGTGGCGCTGCGCGGGACCGAGATCGTGCGCGTCCCGCTCGCCGAGGCGCTCGCCGCGCCCAAGCTGCTCGATCCGAAGCTGTTCGAGACCGCCGAGGTGTTCTTCGGCTGAGCCGCCGGGGTAGGCGGGCCACATGTTCAAGCAAGGCCCGGTGCCGGCGTTCGTCCACGGCATCGTCGAGTACGCCGCCGGGATCCTCCTCATCATCGCGCCGTTCCTGCTCGACTTCGACTCCGACTCGGCCACGGCGGCGGCGATCGTCGCCGGCGTGCTGGTGCTGATCATCGCCGCGTCGACGGCGATGAGCACCGGCCTGATCAAGTCGATCCCGGTGCAGGCGCACGTGATCCTCGACTACGTGCTCGCGATCGCGCTGATCGCGGCGCCGTTCCTGGTCGGCTTCTCCGAGGACGGGACCGCCACCGCCTTCTTCATCGCCCTCGGCGTCGCTCATCTGCTGCTCACGATCGCCACCCGCTTCATCCGCGACGAGCGGCCGCGGCGGCGCAGGGAGGCCGCGGGCGACAGGCCGTGAGCGAGCGCCTGCGGGCGATCGTCGACGAGCTGGGGATCCGCCCGGACGCACGGGTCCTCGAGATCGGCTGCGGCCACGGCGTCGCGGCGACGTTCGTCTGCGGGCGGCTCGAGGACGGCAGGCTGACGGCCGTCGACCGCTCGCCGAAGATGATCGCGGCGGCAACGCGGCGCAACGCCGAGCATGTCGCGGCCGGCACCGCCGAGTTCCTCGTCGCGACGCTCGAGCGGCTCGAGCTCGGCGAGCGTCGCTTCGACACGATCTTCGCAGTCCGCGTCGGCCTCTTTCACCGCGAGCCCGAACGCGCCCAGGCGCTCGCCGCGCGCTGGCTCGCGCCGGGCGGGCAGGTGCGCGCGTTCTTCGACGCTCCCGTGCGCGCCGGCTGACCCGTTTCCGCGCGCTCGTAAAGCTTCCGCTCGGTGTCACCCACCACTGCGCCGGGGATTCGCCGGATCGCGCTCCTCGAGCGCGTGCGCCGCGCCGTGCTCGGCCAGCAGGTCGAGGAACGGCACCGCGTCGAACGCCTCGGGCCCGAGCACGCCCGCGCCCTGCCAGACGCCCGACGCGAGCAGCTCGAGCGCGACGACGGGGTTGATCGCCGTCTGCCAGACCACCGCCTGGACGCCGTCGCGCGCCATCGTGTCCGCGTTGTCGACGATGTGGTGCAGGTAGACCGCGCGCGGCGCGCCGTCCTTGCCGGTGCCGGTCACGAGCGTGCCGGCGCACGTGCGGCCGGTCATGCGGTCGCCGAGCGTCGCGGGATCCGGCAGCGCCGCGGCGACGACGTCGCGCGGGGCGACCTCGAGGCCCTTGACGCGCACCGGCTCGACTGAGTCGAGGCCGAGCAGGTTGAGCGTCTTGAGCACGCCGATGAACTCGTCGCCGAGACCGTACTTGAACGTCACGCGCTCGCAGTCGATCCAGCGCGGGACGAGCACGACCTCCTCGTGCTCGACGTTGACGCATTCGATCGTGCCGATCCCGGCCGGGAACTCGAACAGCTCGGGCTCGGAGAACGGCTCGGTCGTGTACCAGCCGCGCTCGCGCTCCCAGATCAGCGGCGGGTTGAGGCACTCCTCGATCGTCGTCCAGATCGAGAAGGTCGGGGCGAAGCCGAACCCGTCGACGACCAGGTCGGCGCCGTCGCGCACGCCGACCTCGTCGACGCGGTCGAACAGGTGGTCGGCGGCGTAGCGGGCGAAGACGTCGGAGAGGCCGGGCTCGACGCCGATCCCGCACAGCGCCAGCCGCCCGGCCGCCTCCCAGTCGCCCGCGACCGCGAACTGGTCGTCGCCGAGCATCACTCCCGGCAGCTCGAACGGACGCTCCGGGTGGCGCTGGGAGAGCGTCATCGCCATGTCGAGGTACGTGGCGCCGGCGCGCCCCGCAGCGGCGAAGATCGGCGGGTTGAGCCACGGGTCGCAGGCGTTGAGGATCGCGTCGATGCGCTCGGCCTCGGCCAGCGCGACGATCGCGTCGACGTCGGAGGCGTCGAGCGCCGCGGCGCTGAAACGCGCGTCGCCGTCGGAGGGCAGCGCCCGGGTCGCCCGTTCCGGCGACAGATCCGCGAGCACGATCCGCTCGAAGAAGTCGCGACGCCGGGCGATCGCGGCCACCGCGCTGCCGACGCCGCCGGCGCCGATGACCATGATTCGCACCGCACGCACTCTAGGAGGCCCGCGCTATCGTCACGCGCCCGATGGCCACTGCCTCCTCCCCGGCGGGGGCGACGTCCGCGGCCTCCGGCCGAGCGCGGCGCGTGCCCGCCGCGTTGCCGGCCATGCTCACCGTCGTCGGCGTTGCGCTGCTGCTGCGCCTGGCCTACCAACCGTGGTACATCAACCACGACGCGCGCTACGCGCTGCTCTGGGCGCGCGATCTCACGCGCGGGTCGACGCCCGACTACGAGGCCGGCTTTGCGCCGACGCCGCACCCGCTCGAGACCGCCGTCTCGATCCTGGCGACGCCGTTCGGCGACGGCGGCGACGGGCTGATGCTGTGGCTGATCCTGCTCAGCTTCGGGCTGCTGGTATGGCTCAGCTACCGCCTGGGCGCCGAGCTGTTCGCGCCCTCGGTCGGAGTCGTGGCGGCGCTCGCGGTGCTGACCCGGCCGGCGCTGCTGCGCGACGCGCTCGTCGGGTACCAGGACACCGCCTTTGCGGTCGTGATCGTCGCCGCGGTGCTGCTCGAGGCGCGCCGGCCACGACGCGGCGCGGCGGTGCTAATGCTCCTGGCGCTCGCCGGGCTGATGCGACCCGAGGCCTGGGTGCTCGGCGGCCTGTACGTGCTCTGGATGTGGCCCGCCGCCGAGCCGCGCCGGCGCCTCGCGCTGGCGGGACTGGCCCTCGTGGCGCCGCTGCTCTGGGCCTTGGGCGATCTGCTCGTGACCGGCGACCCGCTGCACTCGCTGCACGGCACGGCCGAGCTGGCGGAGGCCGTCGACCGGCGCCGCGACCTCGCCGACGCGCCCTACTGGACCGCTCAGTACTACGGTTACACGCTGCGCGAGCCGCTCGTGCTCGCGCTTCCGGTCGGCCTGTTCTTCGCCTTGCGCCACGCGCGCCGCAAGGCGCTGCTGCCGCTCGCGGTCGTCGTCGCGATGACGCTCGTCTTCATGGCCGGGCCGATCTTCGGACTGCCGCTGATCGGCCGCTACGTGCGCACGCCCTCGGTGCTGCTGACGCTGTTCTACGGGCTCGCCGTCTGCGGCTGGGTGATGCTGCGCAACCCAGCGGCACGGCGCAGGTGGCAGTTGGTCGGCGGGGTCTGCGCGGCGCTCTCGATCGCCTTCCTGCCCTGGCACGCGGACCTGCTCGCGGACATCGACCGGCGCATCGACCGCGACCGGGTGCTCCACACGGAGCTGCGCGCCGCCGCGCGCGCGCCAGCGGTGCGCGAGGCGCTGGCCGCATGCGGCGGGCGGATGTCGACCGCCGATCACCGCCCGATCCCGCACCTGCGCTTCTGGCTCGGCACGCCGCCGGGCAGCGTGGGGACGGTCGCCGCCGGCGCCAGCCCGCTCCGCGACCTGCTGCTGCTGCCGCGCCGCGTGCCGATCGCCCGGCGCTACTACGCCGAGAACTTCCCCCGCGTGGCGGTGCCGGGCGGCTACCGCGAGATCTACCGCAACGCGGTCTGGCGCATCGTCGGGGCGCCGGGCTGCGTCACACGTCCTCCAGCGTGACGGCGTCCTGGCCGACCTCTAGGAACTCGGTGTAGGCGTCCACGACCGCCTCCGGCTCGTCCCACATGCGCAGCACGCCGTGATCCATCCAGATGGCCTGGTCGCAGAGCTCGCGGATGCTGCCGAGCGCGTGGCTGACGAGCACGATCGTGTGCGCCTGACTGCAGAGCTCCCGCATCCGGTTGGCCGACTTGCGCCGGAAGCGGGCGTCGCCAACCGACATCGCCTCGTCGATCAGCAGGATGTCGGGATCCATGTTGACCGCCACGGAGAACGCGAGTCGCCCGTACATGCCCGAGCTGTAGGTCCGCATGGGCATGTCCATGAACTCGCCCAGCTCCGCGAACTCGACGATCTCGTCGTACTTCTCCTCGAGCTTGTCGCGGTCGAGCCCGGCGGCAAGGCCGCCGAGCCGGACGTTGTCGCGCCCGGTCAGGCTGCGGTTGAATCCGACCCCGAGCGCGAGCAGCGTGCTGACGCGGCCGAAGACGTCGATCCGCCCCTCCGTCGGAGGCAGGATCCCGGCTATCGCCCGCACCAGCGTCGACTTGCCCGCCCCGTTGGCGCCGACGACCCCGAGCACGGTGCCGCTCGGCACGTCGAACGAAACGTTCTTGACCGCCTCGACCTCGCGCACGACCTTCTCACGGCGGCCCATGCGCGTGAGCGCGTTGCGCAGCGTCGGGCGGCGCTCGAGCGTGGTCTTGTAGGTCACCGAGACGTCGCGCACGACGATGCTCGGGGCGCTAGAGGCGGACAGCGAAATCACGCTCCCGCGATACGAAGTAGAAGAAGCCGATGAGCAGGAAGCCGAACGCCCAGGCGGCAGCGACCAGCAGCTGATGGCTCGTGGGCGCTTGCGCCTGGTTGATCACGCCGCTCCAGGCGGCAAGCATCTGGCCCATCGGGTTGATGTCGAGCAGGAAGCGATACCGCTCCGGCATCTCGTGGGCGTAGTAGAGGACCGGCGAGCTGTAGAGCCACGCCCGCAGCAGGTAGGGCATCAGGTTCTTCAGATCGCGGAAGTACACCTGCAGCGCGGCGACGATCATCGCCAGCCCCGTGGCCATCAGCACGAGCAGCGCGACCAGCGGGATGACCCAGAGCTGTTCCGGGCCGACCGGCAGCCCGAGCGCCAGATGCGCGGGCACGTAGACCACCACGGTCGGCACGAAGCGCTTGAAGGCGATGATCACGGCCGAGACCGGCAGCAGCACGCGCGGGAAGGCCGTGTTGAGGATCAAGCGTCCGCCCGAGACGACCGACTTGGTCCCGTTGCGCACCGCGCCCGAGACGAAGTAGTAGGCGAAGATCCCCGCCATCAGGTGGGCGAAGAAGTCCTCGTCGCGCCCGCCCCCCCGGATGATGTCGATCAGGATGAAGTAGACGGCGGCCAGCAGCAGCGGGTTCAGCACGAGCCAGAGCTGGCCGAACACCGTGTTGAAGTTCTGCGCGCGCAGCTTGGTGCGCGCCAATTCCTGCGCGAACGAGCGCCGTCGCCACGCCTCGCGCAGGTACTGGCCGAGCGGCGGCAGGCCGACGAGGTGCGGCTCGTAGACGTGGTGCTGCTCGGCGAAGTCGTTCTCGCGATGGTGTGGCTGTGGCTGGGCGGCTGTGGTCACGTTCGTGTCCTCGTTCACTACATGATGGGCGGTCGCCCCGCGCGGGTCATGCGCAGCAGCGTCCCTGCCCGCAACGGCCGGCGCGGGCCGCCCGCTCCGCGCAGCCCGTCCCGGTACCCCCGCGCCGACTCCTGCACGGCCCGCAGCGACTTCATGCGTGGCACGGTGCGCAGCGCGAAGGCGATCACGTAGAGGACGCCCAGCGGCAGCGGCAGGTGACGGCGCGCGAGCCAGACGCGGTTGCGCGCCCCGAAATAGTAGGAGTAGCCGTGCGCGCGCCCGGTCGGGGAGGGATGCAGCACGGCGATGTCGCCCGCGTAGCGCATGCGGTAGCCCGCGTCCATGATCCGCCAGCCGAGGTCGACGCCCTCGTGGACCATGCGGAAGTCGGCCGGCCACCCGCCGACCTGCTCGAAGACGGCGCGCCGGATCGCGACCGCGCCCTCCCACACGACTGTGATCTCGCTCGCGCGGGCCGGGTCGCCGACGCGCAGTCGCGGCACCCAGTCGCGGCTGCGCGGCCCGCCGTCCAGCGCCTGCGGGCCGAGCTGTACCAGCGCCAGCCGCGGGTCGGCCGCGAACAGCCCCGCCACGCGCGCGAGCGCGTCCGGCGCGGCGATGGCGGCGTCGTCGTCGAGGAAGAACAGCAGCTCGCCGCGCACGTGCGGCACGCCGGCATTGCGGCCGGTCGTGATCCCCTCGTCGACGGGCAGCGCCACGACGCGCACCCCCTCCGGGACCTCCGGGTCGCAGCCGTTGCCGACGACGACGACGTCGGTCTCCACGCCGGCCTGGCGCTGGAGCGACTCGACCGCGGCCCGCAGCCCGTCCGGGCGCCGCCCGGCGGTCAGCACGACGCACCCGAACGCGGGCGTCAACGCAGCCGACCCGAGCCGAGGATCGCGACCAGCCGCCCGACCGCCGTGACGGCCGCCACCGGCACGAGCGCGATCACGAGCACGCGCGTCGCCTCCAGGTCGCCGAGCACGAGATCCAGCAGCGCGGCCGCGAGCGCCAGCAGGGTCGCCTCGACGGCGACGAAGGCGCGGAAGAACGGAAAATACGCGAGCGCGCGCCGCAGCCGGCGCAGCGGCGAGGCGCGTGGCGCCGAGGCTGCCGCCGTGTCCTCGAGTGGCGGCCGGCCGGACTCCGAGCGCGCGACGTGCACGAGCACGATCTCCACCCGCACAAGTAGCGCCAGCACCGCGGCGAGCAGGCCCAGCGACGTGTAGCCGCCGAGCTCGTGCCAGCCGCCGTCGGCGCGGATACCGAGCGCGATCGGGAGCGCCGACTCCGTGAGGAAGTGCGCGAAGCGGTCGAGGTAGATCCCCGCCGGCGAGAAGCTCTGGCGCCAGCGCGCCAGCTCGCCGTCGACGCAGTCGAGCAGGATCTGGCCCTGGATCAGCAGCGCCGCGGCGAGGGCGGCGAGCACGCCCGGCACGGTGAGCACGCCCGCGGCGGCGATCCCG
>DASQMT010000275.1:0-1528 GCA_035645355.1 Solirubrobacteraceae bacterium
GACATCCCGGTCGTGGTGCCGGCCCAGTTCGCCGCGCACTCGGTCGACGTGATCGCCGACCCGGTCTACCTCTGGCGCATCCGCGAGGGCGGCGAGCTGTCGATCACGCAGCGCCGGCTCGAGCAGCGCGCGCTGCTCGACCGCATGACCGCGATCGAGCGCGTCAGCGCGCATCTCGCCGAGCACGGCCCGGCGCGGGCGAAGCGCTGGTACGACGAGAGCCTCGTGGCCGATGACCTGCGGCTGCACCTCAACGTGCTCGACATCGCCGACGACGACTACCGCGCGCTGTTCCTCGAGCGGGTCAACGCCTTCCTCGACGGCGCCGACCCCGGCATCTACGACGACCTGCCCGCGATCGATCGGCTCAAGTGGCATCTCGTGCGCCGCCGCCTGATGCCCGAGCTGCTCGAGGTCCTCCAATTCCAGAAGGAGTCGCTTGCGGGGTCGGCGCCGGTGCGCGTGCGCAGGAGGTGGTACGGCGATTATCCCTTTCGGGGCGACGAGCGGCTGGGGGTGCCCGCGTCGGTCTACCGGCTCAGGAACGCCGACCTGCCCGGGGTCGCGCACCTCGAGGAGCTGCGCCGCGAGGGTGACGAGCTCAAGATCAGGGGCTTCGCCTACGTCAGCGGCATCGGCGCGCCGGAGCCAGGCTCCCAGCGGGTGAGCGTCAGCGCGCTGCGGCCGGGGCGGCTGCGTCGCGTCCGGCTGCGCTTGTCGCCGCTGCGGCTGAAGACGACGGCGGTCGAGCGTCCCGACGCGACCGCGATCAGCCGCCAGCCGGTGCGCGACCTGCGCTGGTCGGGGTTCGAGGCGACGCTCGACCCGCGCTCCCTGCGCCGGGCGGGCAGGTGGCAGGCGGGCGCGTGGGAGCTCTACGTCGTCGTGAGCGCGGGCGGAATCCGGCGGCGCCGGGCGCGCTTCGTGATCGACCCCGCCAGGCCGCTGCGCGCGGTCGACCTGACGGTCGCGGCGGATGCCGTCGTGACGGCCGTGCCGACGGAGGCCGACGGCGTCGAGCTTGACGTGCGCACGGAGTGGGCGACCGTGCGCCGCGCCGACGTCACCGGCGGCGACGCGCTCGAGCTCTCCGGCGACTTCCATGCGACCACGGACGGGAAGGCCGCGCTCGAGCTCAGGCGCCGCGGCGACCTCGCCCGGCGCAAGCTGGCGCTGGCGCTCGACGAGCGCGGGTTCCGCGCCGCGGTGCCGCTGCGCGAGCTCGATGGTTCCGCCTGGGATCTGAGCGCGGCCGTCGGCGGCCGGCGCATCCCAGTGCTGCTCGGCGACTCCGCCGCGGGCGTCGCCTGGCGGCCCGGAGCACGCGAGGTGGCGCTCGAGCGCAACCGCTCGGGTGGGGCGGCCCTGATCGAGCGCAGCCCGCGTCCCGTCGCGACCGAGGCGTCCTGGACGGAGTCGGGCAAGCTCGAGCTCGCGGGCGAGCTGGCGGAGCATCCCGGCGCGCCGGAGCTCGTGCTCGTGGAGGAGGACAGCGCGCAGGAGCACCGCTTCGCGGTCGTCCGCGAGG
>DASQMT010000276.1:0-6098 GCA_035645355.1 Solirubrobacteraceae bacterium
CTGCTGGCGCAGCACGTATTCGCGCTGCGACTTGTCGAGCTCGGATTGCACCTGCGACTGGATCCGGGTGCCGATCGCCGCTACCTCGAGCTCGCGCGCGAGCACCTCGGACAGCCGGTGCAAACGCTTGCCGACGTCGAGCTCCTCGAGCAGCGCCTGCTTCTCCTCGGTCTTGATCCGCAACGCTCCGGCGATCAGGTGCGCGAGCGCCGAGGGGTCGTCCAGATTGGCGACCGCCATCTGGAGCTCCTCGGGCAGGTACGGGACGTCCTCGATGATGCGCAGGAACGTCTGTTGCACGTTCCGCACGAGCGCCGTCAGCTCCGGCCCCTCGTCGAGCACGTCGGGCGCCTCCTCGACGCGGGCGACGAGGTACGGCTGCCCGGGCTCGAAGCCTGTGAGCCGCACGCGCGAGCCTGCCTGCACGAGGATCCGCAGCGTCCCGTCGGGGACCTTGAGCATCCGCGCGATCGTGCCGACGACGCCGTACTCGTGGATCTGCTCGGGACCGGGGACCTCGACGTCCGGCTCCCGGCTCGCCACCATGGCGAGCATCCGGTCGCCGCCGAGCACGTCGTTGACGAGCCGGATCGAGCGCTCCTGGCCGACCGCCAGCGGCGTCAGCGTGTCGGGGAACGTGACGCTGTCGCGCAGCGGCAGCACCGGCAGCCGCTCCGGCAGCTCGGGCGGCGCCCCCAGCGCGACCTCCTCGCCGCCGCCGCCGGGGGTGGCGATCTCGATCACGGCTCGCCGTCCGCCTGGCGGATCGGGACGCTGCGCGAGCCGCCGGGGGCCTTGATCGGCAGCTCGACCGTGAGCATGCCGTCCTCGTAGAGAGCGCGCGCGGCGTCCGCCTCGACGTCGGCGCCGAGCGCGATCACCCGGCGGAAGGGACCGTGCTGGACCTCGAGCTGCTGGTAGAGGCGCTCCTCGTCCGGGTCCGGCGGGCGCCGGTGGCCCGCGACGATCAGCTCGCGACCGCGGATCTCGAGCTCGATCTCCGAGGCCCGCACTCCGGCCAGCTCGGCGCGCACGACGGCGCGCGGCGGGTCGGCCACGTAGTAGACGTCGACCGAGGGGGAGAACGCGCCTCGATGGGCCGGCCCGGCGCCTGCGCCGAACACGTCGCCGAACAGCTCGTCCATCTCGCGCCGCATGCGCTCGAAGTTTGCGAACAGGTCGCGCTCGGACATGCGCGGAGGTTAGTGCGCGTGCTGCGGCTTGCTCAGACCAGCACGCGGCCGGGGCGCACGAGCCGCGGATCGACGTCCATCGGGCGCTCCGTCGGATGGCCGAAGTAGTAGCCCTGGCCGAGGTCGACGGCGAGCTCGCGCATCGCCTCGAACTCGCTCACGCGCTCGATCCCCACCGACACCACGCGCGCGCCGCCCTCGTGTGCGCACTCGACGAGCGCGGCGACCAGCCGGCGGCGGCCGGCCGAGCTCTCGATGCCTTTGATCATCTTCATGTTGAGCTTGGCGAAGTCCGGCTTGAGCAGCTCGAGCAGGTCGAGCGAGTCCGTCCCCCCGGAGACGTCGTCGAGCGCGATCAGGGCCCCGCGCTCACGATGCGCGGCGACGAGCTCAGCGAGCAGCCGGCGGTCCGGGTAGCGCTCGGGCCGCACGAGCTCGAGACAGAGCCGCGCCGGCACGAACCGCAAGCGCTCCATCACCGGCCACGTCGTGCGCAATGACGTCTCGACGTCAAGCGCCGCGCGCGGGTCGAGGTTTACGTACAGCAGCTCCTTGGACGGCAGCATCGGAAGCCCGATCTCGATCGCGGCGACGCGTGCGCGCGAGTCGAACGAGAACAGGGCGTCGTGCGCATCGGCAGCGGCCATCAACTCGCCGCCGCGCACCTCGACGGCGCCGAGCTTGCCGCGCATCAGGGCCTCGCGTCCGAATACCCCGCCGGTGGTCAGATCGACGATCGGCTGGAAGTGCGGGCGCATCAGCCCGCGCGACAGGAACTCCGGCAGCCAGTCGGTGCGCTCGCGGGCGAGCAGCGTCTCGGCCGGCAGCGGCAGCGCCTGCTCGTCCGAGAGGCGCACCGCGAACAGGCAGGTGCGCTCGGAATGCGTGACCTCCAGCAGCAGCGCCTTGAGGCGCTCGCTCCAGCCCGGCCCGGCCAGCTTGAGACCCTCGGCGGCGATGTCGGCCTGGGCCGGCTCGGTCGCCAGGTGCTCGACCTTGTAGAGCACGGAGGGACGATGCGACAAGAGCCGCACGCCGTCCGTGGTGGATGCCTCCGAGGTGATCATCGCCGGTGCCTAGCCGTCTTATCGGCCGCTCGTGCGCCCGGCTGGAGCGGACAAGTGTCTAGAGCTCGTAGACGACTCCCTCGCGCGCCAGCTCGACGGGCCCGCCGAACTCGCGCGCGGCCTCCGCTTGCGCCTGCGCGGCGTCGAGCTCGTCGGTGCGATGCGTGAGCACGAGCCGTGCGGCGCCGGCCTTCCGGCCCTGCACGCCGGCCTCGGCCGGCGTCATGTGCCCGCGCGGGCCGTCGCGCTCCGGCTCGGTCAGCGTCGCCTCGATCAGCAGCAGGCCGGTGTCGCGGGCGAACACGCACAGCTCCTCCGACGGCGCGCAGTCCGCTCCGAAGGTGAGCCGGCCGCCGTCCGGCGTCAGCAGGTCGACCGCGTTGGTGGGGCCGAAATGCGGTACGGGCTGGAAGCGCACGCTCAGCGGACCCACGGCCAGCTGCTCGGCCGGGTCGTACTCGCGCAGCTCGAACGCGTCCTCGATCAGGCCTTCGCTGCCCCAGGCGCCGACGACGCGGCGGAAGCACTCTCGCGCGCCGGGCGGCGCGTTGAGCGCCGGACGGGGCGAGTGACCGGCCCGCGGCGAGTAGGTCAGCGCGTAGGAGAACGGCACGAGGTCGAGGAAGTGATCCGCATGCAGGTGCGAGATCACGACCGCGTCGACGGCGGCGTAATCGGCGAACCGGCGCAGCTTCGCGAACACGCCGTTGCCGCAGTCCAGCAGCAGGCGGAAGCCCTCGTGCTCGACGAGATACCCCGAGCAGGCGCCGCCGGCGTCCTGCCAGGAAGGCGATTTGCCGAGGATCGTGAGCCGCACCCGTGCGAGACTCTACCCCGGTGACCGTCCTCGCCGCGAGCGGCGGGAGCGAGGTGTTCGATATCGCCGTGCTGGTGTTCGGCGCGCTCCTGATGGCGGGGCGCTGCTCTCTGGGCTGGCGCGTCGCTCGTTCCTCTCGCTGACCGCCCTGTTCGTCCTGTGTGGCTTCGCCCTCGGCGAGGGTGGCCTTGGCGTGCTCGAGCTCGATGCCGGCGGCGGTTTCGTGCAGGCGCTCGCGATCGTCGCCCTGATCGTGATCCTGTTCCGCGACGGGCTCGAGGTCGAGGCCGAGATGCTGCAGGCCCAGTGGCGGCTGCCGCTGCGCAAGCTCGTGCTGGCGATGCCGATCACGGCCGCGAACGTGGCCCTCGCCGCGCATCTGTTGACCGACCTCGGCTGGGGCGAGTGCCTGCTGCTCGGCGCGCTGCTGGCCCCGACCGACCCCGTGCTGTCCTCGAGCGTCGTCACCAACCCGCGCGTGCCGCGCCTCGTGCGCCACTCGCTCAACCTCGAGTCGGGTCTCAACGACGGCCTGGCGCTCCCGGCGGTGCTGGCGTTCTCGGCCGCGCTGCGGATCGGCGAGGACGACTTCGTCTGGTGGCAGTTCGTCCTGCAGGACGTGACGCTGGGCTTCGCGTTCGGCATCGCGACGGGCTACGTCGCGAGCCGGCTGCTGCGGCCCGGCGGCTCGATTCCGCAGCATCAGGTGTCGCTCTACGCGCTCGGGACCGCATTCGCCACCTATGGCATCGCGGTCGGGCTGCCGCCGGAGGGCAACGGCGTGATCGCCGTTTCGTCTGCGATCACGCTCGGGATCCGCCGGCACGACCTGCGCATGACGTTCGAGGAGCGCGCCGACGACGTGGTCGAGATCGTCAAGCTCGGCGTGTTCGTCGTGTTCGGGGCGCTGCTGACGCTCGGCGGCTTGTTCGGTGACGGCCTCGGCGCGGTCGCGATCGTCGCCGTCACGCTGCTGGTGGCGCGGCCGGTCGCGATCGGCCTGGCGCTGATCGGGACCGGCCTGCCGGCGACCTGGATCGGCTTCATGGCCTGGTTCGGCCCCAAGGGCGTGGCCACAATGACGTTCTCGCTGCTGGTGCTGGCCGATGCGATCCCGGCGAACGAGCGCCTGTTCAACATCGCGGCGCTGTGCGTGTTCGTCTCGATCCTCGCCCATGGGCTCAGCGACGCGCCCGCCGTCGGCTGGATCGCCAAGCGCGCCGAGCCGCGCTAGGCGTGCAGCGCGGCCTGCTCCTGCGCGCTGGGCAGCGCCCAGGCGACCTGGCGGCGGCGCTCCTGGCGGAACACGAAGCGCATCTGCTGCGGCGGGCGCAGCCCGTCCGGATGGTCGGGACGGAACGTCGGGCACGGCGCGTCGCAGCTGAGCGCGCACAGCAGGTTGCGCTTGAAGTAGCAGTCCTCGCAGCTGACCTTCGCGACCTTCTTCACCGGCACCGCTCGCTCCCCGTTCACGACTCCGTCACAGGACGGGGTGAGCAAACCGGTCCGGGCACGGGAGCGCAACGGCCGAAGCCGCAAATCGCACGCTTCCTGTGGCTTTTCCGCAAACAGGCGAGAAACAATCCAGATTCACCCTGCTAGCGAAACGGGCACGCCGCAACCTCCGCACGTTTCTACCCTCGTGGCGCATGCAGACGCTCGTCACCGGCGTGTCCGGCTTCATCGGCGCTGCGCTCGCCGGCCGCCTGCAGCACGACGGCCACGCGGTGCGCGGCTTCGCCCGCTCGCGCGAGCGCGCGCTCGCGGCGGGCGTCGCACTCGACGACCTGCTGCTCGGCGACTTCACGACAGGCGCGGGACTCGAGCGCGCACTCGACGGCGTCGATGTCGCCTACTACCTCGTGCACTCGATGGAGGGTCCCGCCGGCGCCTTCGCCGACGCCGAGCTGCGCTCCGTCGACGCGTTCGCGCGGGCGGCCGCCGGCGCCGGGCTGCGGCGCGTCGTCTTCCTGGGCGGGCTCGTCCCGGCCGGCGTGCAGCCGTCGCGCCATCTCGCCTCGCGGCTGGCCGTGGAGCGCATCCTGCTCGACAGCGTGCCGGAGGCGATCGCGCTGCGCGCCTCGATCGTGGTCGGTGAGCGCTCGCGCTCGTTCCGTTTCCTCGTGCGGCTGATCGAGCGCATGCCGGTGATGGCGCTGCCCGCCTGGCGGGAGAACCGCACCGCGCCGATCGACGGGCGCGACGTGCTCGACTATCTCGTGCGGACAGCGACCGTCCCGGTCGGCCTGTGCGGGCGCTCCTGGGACATCGCCGGCCCGGAGGTGATGACCTATGCCGCGATGGTCGCCCGCATCGCAGACGCGCTGATGATCCGCCGTCCCGCGCTCGAGCTCGGCCTCTCGCTCACTCCGGTCGCCGCGATCGTCGCGGCGGCGATCGCGGGCGAGGACCCGGCGCTGATCGAGCCTCTGATGGAGTCGCTCGAGCACGACTTGCTGCCGCGCGACGGCGACGCGGCCGCGGCTTTCGGCGTCCACCTGCACGGGTTCGACGCGGCGGTGGAGCGCGCGCTGCGCGACTGGGAGCGCACCGAGGAGCTGGCCGCGCGATGACGCTCGTGAAGGCGTCGACGGAGATCGCCGTCCCGCCCCAGCGTGTCTGGGACGTGATCATGGATCCCGCGCACTTCGGCGACTGGGTCACCATCCACCGCAAGCTCGGGCATGTCGACAGCGGCGAGCTGCGCCGCGGCTTCCGGGTCGAGCAGACGCTCTGCCTGCACCGCGCCAACTTCAAGGTCGCGTGGGCGCTGGCGGAGGTCGACCCGCCGCGCCGCGCGGTCTGGGAGGGCGCCGGGCCGGCCGGCTCGCACGCGCGGATCGTCGACGAGCTCACGCCGCTCGACGGCGGCGAGCGCACCCGCTTCGCCTACCTCAACGAGTACACGAACCCGGGCGGATTCGTCGGCCGCGTCGCCGGGCGGGTGCTCGTGGCGGGCGCCGCCGAACGCGAGGCGGCGCGCTCGCTCGCGCGGCTCAAGGCGTTTCTCGAGTCGCGCGC
>DASQMT010000277.1:0-6134 GCA_035645355.1 Solirubrobacteraceae bacterium
GATTCTCGCCCGAGGAGGCCGAGGAGCTGCTCGACGGCGCACCCGGCGAGACGCCCGAGGACCTGATCACCCACGCGCTCAAGGGCGCGCGCGACACATGATCCGCACGCCCGGGATCGAGCGCCTGCAGACCCCGCACGAGCGCGCGGAGGATGAGCTCGACGCGACGCTGCGCCCGCGGCGGCTGGACGAGTTCGTCGGCCAGGAGGCGCTCAAGGAGCAGCTCGGCGTCTCGATCTCCGCGGCCGTCGCGCGTGAGGACGCGCTCGACCACGTGCTGCTCTCGGGTCCGCCCGGGCTGGGGAAGACGAGCCTCGCCCGGATCGTCGCCGAGGAGCTGGGCGTGGCCTTCATCTCGACCGCCGGGCCGACGCTCGAGCGCAAGGCGGACATCGCGACCTACCTGAACGACCTCGAGGACCGCGCGATCTTCTTCGTCGACGAGATCCACCGCCTGCCGCGCGCCGTCGAAGAGACGTTCTACCCCGCGATGGAGGACCGCCAGCTCCCGATCACCCTCGGCGTCGGCCCGGGCGCGCGCGTGATCACGCTCGACCTGCCGCGCTTCACGCTGATCGGCGCCACGACGCGCGCCGGCCTGCTGACGTCGCCGCTGCGCGACCGTTTCGGGATCCAGCACCGGCTCGACCACTACGAGCCCGGCGAGCTCGCCCGCATCGTCGTGCGCAGCGCGGGCGTGCTCGGCGTCGCGATCGACGCCGCGGGCGCGCGCGCGATCGCCGACCGCGCGCGCGGCACCCCGCGCGTGGCGAACCGGCTGCTCAAGCGCGTCCGCGACTACGCCGAGGTGCGCTCGGACGGCGCGATCGACGCGACGGTCGCGGGCGCGGGGCTCGACATGATGGGGGTGGACAGCCTCGGCCTGGATCGCACCGACCGCGAGATCCTGTCGATCGTCTGCGAGCGCTTCTCAGGCGGCCCGGTCGGCCTCTCGACGCTCGCCGTTGCGGTGCAGGAGGAGGCCGGAACGATCGAGGACGTGTACGAGCCCTACCTGCTCCAGCGCGGCTTCCTGCAGCGCACTCCACGCGGCCGCTGCGCGACGGTGCACGCCTATCGCCACCTCGGGCTCGAGCCGCCGGGGGATGCGGGAGCGCTGTTCTGAGGTTGTTGGTGAGCGGGGAACGTCAACTGCGGCACTAAGGGAGGGTGCGAGTCGCGACGGCGTTTCGCGGGGTCGGGCTCACGCCGGCCGCGCCCGCGGTGGGCTCGCGACTCGCACCCCGCCCTCTAATGCCGCAGTTGGACGTTCGTCCACGCTCATCCGAAGGTGAACGCGTAACCCATCACCCCCGACTCGGGCACCACCGAGACCACGTGCTGCTCGACGCGGTCAAGCTCCACGAGCCGGTAGAGCCGCTGCGCGTCCACGACCGCGACCCCGTCGCGCACGTCGGGTCCTGCGAGCCGGTCGGGGAGCGGCTTCCCGTCGAGCAGCACCCGCACGCGCCGCTCCTGACGGCCGCGCGTCCCGAGAACGAGGAACACGCGGCGCGCGGTCACACGGGCGTCGATGCGCGCGCCCGCGAAGGCGATCGCGCGCTCGCGCTCGAGCTTCCAGCGCCCGCGGAACGCAAATTCGTCCGGACCCAGCGCCCGTCGCCGGGGGCCGAAGTCCTGCGGGCCGGCCTGGATCGCGAGGTAGTCGACGAATCCCTGCGCACGCGCCCAGCCGAGGTAGGTCTCGGGCGTCGTGACGCCCGGGGCCGCCTGCTCGGCCGGCACCGTCGCCGCCTCACCGGGGCCCGGCTCTCGCCCCGCCTCGGCGAGCAGCGCCCGGATGGCGCGGTCCGTCTCGTCGTAGTCGCCCTCGCCGAAGTGCCAGTAGCGGACGCGGCCGCGGGCGTCGACCAGATACTTTGCGGGCCAGTACTGGTTCGACCATGCGTGCCAGGTGCGGTAGTCGTTGTCGAGCGCGACGGGATATCGCAGGCCGTTCTCAGAGACCGCGTCGCGCACGTTCGCCGCGCGCCGTTCGAACGCGAACTCGGGCGTGTGCACGCCGACGATCGTCAGGCCGGCTGCGCGGTAGCGGTCGTCCCACGCGCTCAGGTGGGAGAACGTGCGCAGACAGTTGATGCACGTGTAGGTCCAGAAGTCGACCAGCACCACCCGCCCGCGCAGGCCGCGCATGGTCGGCCCCTCGCCGTCCGGAGTGTTGAGCCAGCTCGCGATGCCGGTGAACTCGGGCGCTCGTCCCACGTCGACGAGCAGCGGACCGCCGTCCCCACGCCACGAGGCGCCCGGCCCCGCCGCGCCTCCGCCGCCGCGCACCTGCGCCAGCGCGCGGTCGACGGCGGGCGACTCCTCCAGACCTCCGGTGGGGTTGACGACGACGGCGGGCAGGTCATCGGCGATCGCGGCCTGGAAGTCGCGGTCCAGACCGGCGGCCAGCAGCAGCGCGACGGCGATCATCACCGCGCCGAAGCACTGCTGCAGCCGCCCGGCATAGGGACCCATCCGGCGGGTCAGCGACCGCCCGAGCGTCATCGCCGCGAGCAGCACGAGCGCGGCGCCGGCGCCGTAGGCGAAGCCGAGCGCCAGACGCTGCGCCGATACCGCCGCGTCCAACGCGACCACCGCGGCGAGGATCGGCCCGGCGCAGGGCGCGTAGACCAGGCCGAGCGAAGCGCCCAGCAGGAGCCCGGACGAGAAGCCGTCACCGCGCCCACCGGCGGGGCCGCGCCGCGAGAGCCCGCCCAGCCGGCCCGCGACCGCGGCACCCAGCCGCGGCACGACCAGCGCCAGGCCGAAGGCGGCCAGCACCCCGATCGCCGCGCCCCGCGCGAGCCCACCGGGGAGACCGAGCGCGTCGAGCGCGCGCGTCAGCAGGACCGCCGCGAGGGCGAAGGTCCCGGCAAGCCCGATCGCGACGCCGAGCGGCCGCCGCCGCCCGCCGGTCGAGCCGGCCGCCAGCGCGACCGGCAACACGGGCAACACGCACGGCGAGAGCGCCGTGGCGGCGCCGGCCAGCACAGCGAAAACGGTCGCGAGAACGACGTCCATCCCCCGACAGTCAACCGCGCCGCTCTGAACTGCCGCTTACACCGGACGTCGGCTCAGCCCGGCTTTAGGATGCCGAATACCCTTTCCCGACGCATGGCCCATCTGTTCATCTGCCCCAACTGCGGACAGCGGAGCACCACGACCGATCGCACGGCCGGCTTCCGCAACCTGCCCAAGGGCTGCTCGAAATGCGGCTTCGGCTTCCTCTTCGAGCTGCTCGACGACTACTACCCGGCCCCCAACGCCGCTTTCTTCGTCTGCGACCAGCAGGCGCGCGTGATCGGCTGCGGCAGGGGCTCGCGCGAGCTCACCGGGCTGTCCGACGAGAAGGTCATCGGGCGTCCGGTCCAGGACGTCCTCGGGATCAGCTTTCCGGGCGGGGAAGATCACCTCGGCGTCGTGCTCGAGTGGGGGGTCCGCCAGCTGGGCAAGGTCGTGACGCTCAACGCGGAGGGCGATCTCCCCGCGAAGGCTGTTGCGGACCTGTTTCCGGCCTACGATGACGACGGCGGACTCCTGCTCGTGCTCACGCCGTCGAAGTAGGCTGTCCCTCCTTCCGCTCCATGTCCGACCGCCGTCGCAACCTCTTCATCCTGCTCGCCGTCCTGGGGCTGATAGCCGCGTCGGCAGCCGTGGTCGCCACGAAGTCCACGCGCCTCGGTCTCGACCTGCAGGGGGGCGTTCAGCTCGTCTACGAGGCGCGGCCGACCAAGCAGCAGCCGACGGTCACGCCGGAGGGCCTCGATCGCGCGCTGGACATCATGCGCGACCGGGTCGACGCGCTCGGTGTCGCCGAGCCGGAGCTGCAGCGCTCGGGCGAGAACCAGATCGACGTCAGCCTGCCGGGCGTCAAGAACGCCGAGCGCGCGGCCGACCAGGTCGGCACGACCGCGCAGATGTTCTTCTACGACTGGGAACCGAACATCCTCGACGAGGCCTGCAAGACCGATCCCACGCGCGTGGACGGTGGCCAGCAGCCGATCAGCGGGCTCTACAACGCTGTCAAGCGAGCGTCGAAGTGCCCGCCCGAGGTCGACGGCAACAACACGACCAGCGGCCTCTTCTACGCGTTCGACGAGAAGTCGCGCAACCCGTTCAACGACGGCATCCCGGAGGAGGACCGCGAGGACCTCGAGAAGGACCTCGCGGCCCAGAACCTGACCGCCAAGGCGGAGATCCTCGCGGTTCCTGAGGGCGTGATCGTGCTGCGCGACCAGGACCGGCGCGAGCCCGACAAGCGGCTGGGCGAGGTCGACAACTGGTGGGTGATCAAGGACAACCCGGTGCTCGGCGGCACCGACATCAAGAACCCCGAGCAGAACTTCGAGGACGGCTCTGGCGGGCCGCCGAACGTGACGATGGAGTTCAGCGACAAGGGTCGCAAGGCGTTCGCCCAGACGACCCGCGAGATCGCCCAGCGCGGCGCCGACAACGCCGCCGTCAACGGCGGCCTGCAGAACCCCGAGGGCGCCTCGCACAAGTTCGCGATCCGGCTCGACAACGAGCTGATCTCGACGCCCTACATCAACTTCCGCCAGAACCCGGACGGGATCGACGGCTCGCAGGGAGCCGAGATCTCCGGCGGCTTCACCATCAGCAGCGCGCAGGACCTGGCACGGCTGCTGAAGACCGGCGCGCTGCCGCTCCGGCTCGAGCTGATCTCGCGCTCGCAGGTATCGGCCACCCTCGGCCAGAAGGCGCTCGACCAGGGCCTGATCGCGGGCCTCGCCGGCTTCGCCGTGGTGGCGCTCTTCCTGCTCGCGTTCTACCGCGTGCTCGGCGTGATCGCGGTGCTCGCGCTCGGCATCTACGCGCTCTACTTCTACGCGCTGATCAAGCTGATACCCGTCACGCTCACGCTGCCGGGCATCGCCGGCTTGATCCTCACGATCGGCGTGGCGGCCGACGCGAACATCGTCATCTTCGAGCGCGTCAAGGAGGAGATACGCAACGGCCGCTCGATCTCGGCCGGCATCGCGCAGGGTTACAAGAAGGGCTTCGCGACGATCCTCGACGCGAACATCGTCACGCTGCTCGTCGCGTTCATCCTGTTCATCCTGGCGACGGCCGGCGTCAAGGGCTTCGCGTTCGTGCTCGGCATCGGCACGATGGTCTCGCTCTTCACGGCGGTGCTGGCGACGCAGGCGATCCTGCTGACGATGCGCGGGTCTGGGGTGCTGCGGCGGCCGTCCGCGCTCGGCGCCGGCAAGAAGCGCAAGGCGATCACGTTCGACTTCATGGGCGCGTCGCGCTGGTTCTTCTCGATGTCGGGCCTGATCCTGCTCGTCTGCGCGCTCGCGATCGCGGCCAAGGGGCTCAACTTCGGCATCGACTTCGAGTCGGGCACGCGCATCACCGCTGCGCTGGAGCGCTCGGCGACGGTCGACGAGGTGCGCCAGGCGGTCGCGCCGGCCGGCTTCGGCGACGCCAAGATCCAGACGATCCGCAACGAGGAGCTGGGCCCGAACGTCGTGCAGATCGCCGACGAGGTGTCCGGCCGCACGCCGCAGGTCACCGAGGCGCTGCGCGACGCCTTCGGCGTCCGCGGCGATCCCGAGGTCTCCGAGATCGGCCCGACGTTCGGGCGCTCCGTCGCGAACTCGGCGCTCTACGCGATCATCGCGTCGCTGATCGTGATCTCGGTCTACATCGCGCTGCGCTTCGAGTGGAAGTTCGCGGTGCCGGTGCTGATCGCGCTCATGCACGACATCCTGATCACGGCCGGCGTCTACGCCTTGATCGGCCAGGAGGTGACGACGTCGACGGTCGCGGCGCTGCTCACGATCCTCGGCTTCTCGCTCTACGACACGATCATCGTGTTCGACCGGATCCGCGAGAACGTCCCGCGGATGCCCAACGCCGCCTTCTCCCAGGTCGTCAACCGCTCGATGAGCGAGGTCATCGTGCGCTCGCTGGCGACCAGCTTCTGCACGATGCTGCCGGTGCTGGCGCTGTTCCTGTTCGGCGGTGAGACGCTGCGCGACTTCGCCTTCGCGCTGCTGGTCGGGACGCTCTCGGGCACCTACTCCTCGGTATTCATCGCCAGCCCGGTGCTGATGCTCTGGAAGGAGCGCGAGCCGGTCTATCGCGCGCGCCTGCGCCGCATC
>DASQMT010000278.1:0-11401 GCA_035645355.1 Solirubrobacteraceae bacterium
ACTGACGGCGACCTCCGCGAGCGGCAGGAAGCTCACGCGCCGCCTGCCGCAGCTGACGCTCACGACCTGCTCGCGCCCCGCGACCGCGCCGGCATGCGCCACGCGGCCTCCACAGGCCGCACGCACCGTGGTGCCGGACGCCGCGGCGAGGTCGACCCCGCGATGCGCACCCGCCGCGAACGGAGCCGCGCGCACGTAGGAGAACGCGCGCGCCACCTCGCCGTTGACAGGACGCAGCCAACGCCCGGCGGCGGCGGCGGAGGGGACCAGCGGCGGCGCCAGCACCGCGACGAGCACGGTAAAGACCGCAGCGACGACAGAGGGTGCGTTCGGGGGCGAGGTGGCGAGCACCGGACGAACCTAGGGCTGGATCCGGGCACACCGCCCCGGTGAGCGCGAATCGGCACGGAACCGGCACGAAGTTGTGACAGGTGCCTCCCGCGAGCGGCGCGCCCGCCTGATTCCCTCAGGCGGTCATTTCTCAGCCACCGCCTTGTAGAGCGCGTTCGCCGGGGCACCCGTCAACTCCGAGACGACACCGGCGGCGGGACGCGCCTTCGCCCCCGCTGCGACGAGGCGCCGGAGGGCGTCGACGGCCGCCTCGTCCAGCCCGGCGGGGGGAGGCGCGCCGCCGACCACCAGCACCACCTCGCCGCGCGGCTCGGCATCGGCGTAGCGTGACGCGAGCTCGGCCGCCGTCCCGCGCGCGACCTCCTCGTGCAGCTTGGTCAGCTCGCGGCAGACAGCGACGGGGCGCTGCGGATCGAGCTCCGCGAGCACGGCGAGCGAGGCCGCGACGCGCTTGGGCGACTCGAACGCCACGAGCGTCTCGACGCCCGTGAACGCCGCGACGAGCCCGGCGCGCTTGCGCGGGAGAAAGCCGGCGAAGCGCCACACGTCCGCGGGCAGGGCCGAGGCGACGAGTGCGGCGAGCGCCGCCGACGGTCCTGGCAACACCTCGACCTCGAGCCCGGCCGCCACACAGCCCTGCACGAGCACGTAGCCGGGATCGGAGACGAGCGGCATCCCGGCGTCCGACACGAGCGCGACGGTCTCACCGGCTCGCATACGCTCCACCAGATCGGCGGAGCGGGCGCGCTCGTTGTGCTCGTGGTAGGTGACGAGCCGCGCGTGGACCCCGTAGCGCTCGAGCAGGACCCCCGTGCGCCGGGTGTCCTCGCACGCCACGACGTCCGCGTCGCGGAGCGCCGACAGGACGCGCAGCGTGATGTCCTCGAGGTTGCCGATCGGCGTCGGGCAGACGACGAGCCGCCCGCTCATGCGGCGACCTCGCGCGCCATCAGCGCGGCGCCGATCATCCCCGCCTCCTCGCCGAACGCCGCCGGGACCACGCGCACGGTGTCGCGCGCGGGAGCGAGCGCGCGCTCGCGCAGCTCCCGCCGGGCGGGCTCGAGCAGCATCTCGCCCGCCGCGATGACGCCGCCGCCGATCACGATCACCTCCGGATTGAGCAGGTTGACGAGGCTCGAGAGGCCGACGCCGAGCGCGCGCCCGACCGTCTCCAGCGCATCGCGCGCCACCGGATCGCCGTCATGCGCCAGCTCGGTCACGAACGGCCCGGTGAGCTCGCGGCCCTCCTCGAGCGCCTGCCCGAGCGCGGTGTCCGGCCGCCGCGCCACCCGCAGCGACGCCTCGCGCACGAGCGCGGAGCCGGACGCCATCACCTCCAAGCAGCCGCGGTTCGGGCAGAGGCCCTGGCAGGGCGGGCCGTCCATGTCGATCACCATGTGGCCGAGCTCGGCGCCGGCGCCGATCCACCCGCGCTGGAGCGTGCCGCCCAGCACCAGGCCGCCGCCGATGCCGGTGCCGAGCGTGAGCATCACGACGTCGCCCGAGCCGTCGCCGGCGCCGAAGCGCGCCTCTGCCAGGACGGCGCAGTTGCCGTCGTTGTCGACCGCCACCGGCAGCCCGAGGCGCTCGGACATGACGCTGGCGAACGGGACGTCCGCGAGCGGCAGGTGGGTGGAGTAGACGGCCATGCCCGTGCGCCGGTCGAGCGTCACCGGGATGCCGAAGCCCACGGCGCTGACCTCTTCCTCGACCTCAGCTCGAGCCTCCTCCACGGCGTCGACGATGGCGGTCAGCAGCCGCGTCTGGTCGAGCCCGAACGCCTGTCGCCGGATCCGGTGGCGGACGGCGAGATCGGGTCCGACGACGCCCGCGAGGAGCTTCGTGCCGCCGAGGTCGACCCCGATGACGCAGCTCGTGCTGGAGCGGGCGGCCGGCATGGGGGCTGCCACCATACCCACCGCCGATGGCCGACGAGGAACGCGAGTACAAGGTCTATCGCAGCCGTCCGCGACTCCTGCGACGGCGCGACGACGGCAACGCGGGCGGCAGGGACGGGCTCGAGCAGCTGCGCGTCCCGGACGCGCCGCCGCCCGGGTACGACGTCCATCGCCGCGGTCCGCGGCTGCCTTCGCGGCCGCGCCTCGGCGGCGTGGGCCGGCGGATCTCACCCGGCCGCGTCGTCAAGTGGCTCCTTATCGCGCTGCTCGTCTGGTTCGCCTTGTCCGCGGCGCTGTTCATGCTCTCGGCCCAGATCCAGCGCGGCGATCTCGCCGCCAAGGTCGGCCCCCGGCTCGACGACGGGCCCTACCCGCTGGCCGGTGCCAACACGATCCTGGTGCTGGGATCCGACGCCCGCACGGAGGGGCTGGCCGAGCCCGGCTCGGGCGGCCCGAGCCGCTCTGACTCGATCATGCTGCTGCGGATCGGCGGCGGCGCCAACGCCTCGCTCTCGATACCCCGCGACACGGTCGTCCCGATCCCGGGGCACGGCACGGACAAGATCAACGCCGCGTACGCGTTCGGCGGGGCGGCGCTCTCGACCCAGACCGTCAAGCAGTACCTGGGCATCGAGGTCAACCATGTGGTCGAGGTGAGCTTCGAGAATTTCCCGGCGCTGATCGACGCGCTCGGCGGGGTCACCTACAAGGGCGGCTGCGTACGCTCGAAGATCAACGGCGGGCGCCGCAACGGCGGGACCACACTGCGTATCCCGCGCGGCGAGACGGAGATCGACGGCGACCAGGCGCTCGCGCTCGCGCGCACGCGCACGAACCTCTGCAACCCGAGCGAGGACGACCTCGCACGGGCCAGGCGCCAGCAGCAGCTCGTCGCGGCGATGAAGGACAAGGTCACCTCGTTCGAGACGTTCGTGCGCCTGCCCTGGGTGTCATGGGCCGCGCCGCAAGCCGTGCGCTCGGACATGGCGGGCCCCACGCTGCTCGGCGTCGTCGGCGCGACGCTGACGGGCGGCGCCGGCAAGCAGCGCGTGCTGCGGCCGTCGGGCGGCGTGACTCTGCCGGGCGGAGGCTCCGGGCTGACGGTCGACGAGGCCACCAGGGAGGCCGAGGTCGAGCGCTTCCTGCGCGGGTAGGGACTACTCGGCGCGCACGCTGCCGTACGCGAGCGCCGCGCCGAAGCCGAGCAGGCCGACGCCGGCGATCGCGTCGGCGGTGCGGAGCGCACGCTCGCCCGCCGCCCGCCGCACGACCGCCACCACGATCGCGAGCATCGTCACCCAGGTGAGGCTGCCGAGCGCGACGCCGGCCACGAGCGCCGCGGCGCCGCCGGAGCTGTCCGTGGCACCCGCCACGCTGGCCGCCGCGAAGATCGCCGCCCACGAGGCGATCGTCGCCGGGTTGGAAGCGGTCGCCGCCAGCGCGGTGAGGAACGCGCGCCGCGGGCCGGCGACCTCGGACGGCAGCTCGAGCCCCTGGCGCACGCGGAAGGCGCTGATGAGCGTACGGATGCCGAGCGCGACCAGGACGGCCGCGCCCACCAATCCGAGAATCAGGCGCAACGGCCCGATCGTGAGCAGCGACGCCGCGCCCGCGGCGCCTGCGGCGGCGTAGAGCGCGTCGACGACCGCGATCCCCACTCCGATCGCGAGCCCCACCGCCAGCCCGCGGCGCAGCGTCGAGCGGATCAGGAACAGCGACATCGGCCCGAGCTGCAGGGCGACGAGGAAGCCGAGGCCGAAGCCGACGATCAGAGCTTGCACCGGCTCATGATCGCCGGCTCACGCGCCGCCGGCAAGGCGTCAGTCGGCGCTGCCGGCCGACGGCGACGAGGACGCTGAAGAAGACGACGAGGAGGAGGACCCGGACGAGCCCGAGGAGGAGGCGCCCGAGTCCTTGGATGACTTGTCCTTCGAGTCCTTCGAGTCCTTCGAGTCCTTCGACCCCTGCTTGTCGGCGGCTTCCTTCTCGCGCTTGCGCTTCGCGGTGCCGTAGTCCGTGTTGTAGAAGCCCGAGCCCTTGAAGTGCACCGCGATCGGATGGAAGACACGCTGCACCGCGGCAGCGCACGTCGCGCAGGCCGTGACGGGCGGGTCGGCGATCTTCTGCATTACCTCGAACAGGTGACCGTTCTCACAGCGGTACTCGTAGATGGGCATCGGCCGCCAGTGTAGGGCGCACTAGCATCCCGGCCCGATGCCGGACTCCCCCGTCACCATGGACAAGATCGTGTCGCTGTGCAAGCGGCGCGGGTTCATCTTCCCCGCCTCGGAGATCTACGGCGGGATCGCGAACACGTACGACTACGGTCACTACGGCGTGCTGCTCAAGCAGAACGTCGTCGCGCAGTGGTGGAAGTCGATGATCCAGGATCGCGATGACGTCGTGGCGCTCGACTCGGCGATCATCCAGCACCCGCGGACGTGGGAGGCGAGCGGGCATCTGGCCGGCTTCACCGACCCGCTGGTCGACTGCCGCACCTGCAAGCAGCGCTTCCGCGCCGACCACCTGCGTGAGCTCCAGTGCGGGCGCCGACCGTCCAAGCACCCGGGCGAGGACGCGCAGTGCGACCTGACCGAGTCGCGCGAGTTCAATCTGATGTTCGAGACGACGATCGGCCCGATCAAGGAGTCCGGGGCGACCGTCTACCTGCGGCCGGAGACCGCGCAGGGCATCTTCCTCGACTTCAAGCAGGTGCTGCAGTTCGCGCGCCGCAAGCCGCCGTTCGGGATCGCGCAGGTCGGCAAGTCGTTCCGCAACGAGATCACGCCCGGCAACTTCATCTTCCGCACGCTCGAGTTCGAGCAGATGGAGATGGAGTTCTTCGTCCCGCCGGCCGAGGCGCGGCACTGGCACGAGCACTGGACGAAGGAGCGCCTCGAGTGGTACGTGCGGCTCGGCATCGATCCCGAGCACCTGCGCCTGCGCGCGCACGACGCCGACGAGCTGTCGCATTACTCGAGCGCCACCAGCGACGTCGAGTACCTGTTCCCCTACGGCTGGGGGGAGCTGGAGGGGATCGCCAACCGCGGCGACTTCGACCTCAGCGCCCACGCGCGCGTATCGGGTGAGAAGCTCGAGTGGGTCGACCCGCAGGGCGGCGAGCGCTACGTCCCGCACGTGATCGAGCCGGCGGGCGGCGTCGGCCGCTCGATGCTGGCGTTCATGATCGATGCCTATGACGAGGACGAGCTCGGCGGCGAGCGGCGCACCGTTCTGCGGCTGCATCCGGCGCTTGCGCCGGTCAAGGTCGCGGTGCTGCCGCTGCTGCGCAAGGACGGTCATCCCGAGCTCGCGCGCACGGTCTACGAGGAGCTGCGCCGGCACGTCAAGGCCGAGTACGACGACGGCGGCGCGATCGGCCGGCGCTACCGGCGCCAGGACGAGATCGGCACGCCGTTCGCGGTCACGATCGACCACCAGTCGCTCGAGGACCGCAGCGTCACCTTGCGCGAGCGCGACACGCTCGCGCAGGAGCGCGTGCCGATCGACGGGCTCGCGCAGCGTTTGCAGGCCCGCCTGACCTAGATTGGTCGGTTGACATGGCGTCCGCCGCGGCAGACCACGTCTCCTACGACGAGCTCTACGCGCGCTGGGAGCGCGGCAACTGGCGGGCTGCCGAGATCGACTTCACCGAGGACCGGCGGCAATGGCGCGACTCGTTCTCGGAGCTCGAGCGTCGCGCGGCGCTGTGGAACTACGCGCTGTTCTTTCACGGCGAGGACGCGGTCACGAGCAACCTGTCGCCGTTCATCGACGCCGCTCCGCGCCCGGAGCAGCGCTACTACCTCGCCACCCAGCAGGTCGACGAGGCGCGCCATGCAGTCTTCTTCAAGCGCTTCATGCGCGAGGTCGCCGAGCTCGGCGACGGGACGCTCGCCGGGGGGCTGGAGGCGATCCGCCCGCAGCTGACGTGGGGCTTTCTCAAGACGTTCGAGCTGCTCGACCGCCACGCCGAGGAGCTGCGCCGCGACCGCTCCCCCGCCAAGCTCGCGCAGGCCGTCGCGCTGTACCACATCGTGATCGAGGCGACGCTGGCGCACCCGGGCCAGCACTTCATCGAGAGCTACCTCGGGCAGCGCGACCTGCTGCCCGGCTTCCGCCGCGGGATGCGCAACGTGGCGCTCGACGAGCAGCGCCACATCGGCTTCGGCGTCAAGTTGCTGCGAGACCTCGCGACGGTCGACAGCGACGTGCCGGAGGCCGTCGCGGACCTGCTGCGCGAGGCGCTGCCCTACAGCGCGGCCGTGTTCGTGCCGCCGGGCTGGGACCGGCGTTACACGGAGTGCTTCGGCTTCACGATCGAGGCGATCTTCGAAGAGGCCGGACGCTCGCTCGAGGGCAGGCTGCGGGCCGCCGGGCTGCCGCTCGAGTCGCTCCCCGGCCCGATCCCCTACCCGCTCGACATCGCGTCGTCCGACCGTGCCGCCGGCATCGTCGCGATGCTGCGGGCGGGGCTTCTGGGGGAGCGGAACGGGCCGCCGCCGCGCGACCCGGCGACGCTGGAGCTGCTGTTCGAATCGCTGCGCCGCGGGATCGACCTGCGCCGCGCGCCGGCCGGGCCGCTGACGCTGCAGTGGGAGTTCGCCGACGCCGAGCCCTGGCACCTGCGCGTCGAGGACGGCAGCACCGCCGCCGCGGCCGGCTTCGTCGAGGGCGCCGACGTCACCCTCCGCGTGCGCTACGAGGACTTCGTCGAGATGTTCGCCGGGCGGCTCGACGCGCGCCGCGCGCTGGCGACCGGCCGGCTGCGCCCGCGCGGGTCGGTCAAGGCGCTCTGGAGCACGCGCCGGCTCTTCGGCTAGTCCGGCTGCAGCTCGAGCGGTGACCGGTGTCAGCCTCGGCGGGCTCGAGGCGCCGTTTGCCAGACTTGGACGAGTGCGCCTACGGATCGGACTCCTTGCCGCCGTCGGCCTGATCGCATTCGTCCCGCCCGCGCCCGGGCAGTCCCCCGCGCGGGCCGGCGCGACCGCGCGGGTTGCCGCGGGCGACCTCGGCAACGTGGGCCGCGCGTCGGTCCGTGACGGCGGCCGCGAGAGCGTCTCGGACGCCGCGGCGCGACCGGGGATGGAGATCGCGCAGGGCCGCGCGACCGCACGCGCGGCGCGCGCGGGCGGTACCGCGAGCGCGCGCGCGCATGCAACTGCCGAGCTCGTGTCGCTGTTCGGTGGGCTTGTCACGGCCGAGCGCGTGAGCCGGTCCGCCACCACCGGGCGCGACGGCGCCGTCAGCTACAACGGGTCGGTCACCGGGCTGGTGGTCGACGGCCGGCCACTGGGCGACAGCACGCGGGCGCGCAGCTGGACCGTCGCCGCCGTGCGCGTGACCGTCAACCGCCGGGGCGAGGGACTACGCGTGAGTCTGCTGCGCGCGGCCGCGGGCTTCGAGCCTGGCACGACCGTCGTCGTCGCCGACGTGGGTGCGACCGCCGTCGACCGCGGGGATCCGGTCGCCACGCCGACGCCGGCGCCGATGGTCGCGCCCACCCCGGCCGCCCCGCCCGAGCCGGTTCCCACCGCGACCCCGGAGCCGCGTCCCACGCCGCAGCAGCGGCTCGCGCGCGGCCGCTTCGTGTTCCCGGTCTACGGCACCGCCCGCGTCGCCGACGACTTCGGCGCACCGCGCCGCGAGACCGGCCGGCATCGGGGCAACGACATCTTCGCGGCGTTCGGCAGCCCGGTGCTCGCGGTTGCCGACGGGACGCTCAACCGCGTCGGGACGCTCCCGATCAGCGGCAACCGGCTCTGGCTGGAGACCGCGCGCGGCGACGCCTTCTTCTACGCCCACCTGTCCGCCTTCGGCCCGGAGGCCGTCAGCGGCCGCAAGGTCCGCGCCGGGGCGCTGCTGGGCTTCGTCGGCAACACCGGCGACGCCGAGCCGACGCCGCCGCACGTGCACTTCGAGGTCCATCCGGCGGCTGGACGGGCGATCGACCCGCACGCCGTCCTCGCCGCCTGGCAGGCCCGTGGCGCGGTGCCCGCGCACGGCTGGCTCGCCCGCTACGGCGCCGACACCGAGGCGCGCCCGGGTGCGCTCGTCGCGGTGCGCGACTTCATCGCGGGTGAGTGACGTGGCCGAGGAGGCGTCGCGCGCGCAGCGGATGCGCGAGCGCTTGGCCGAGCGCCGCGAGGCGCACGTCAGGCGCAGCAGGATCTACCGCATCCTCTTCGGGGTCGCCGGCGCGGCGGTCACGCTCGCCGGGGTCGCGATGCTCATCACGCCCGGGCCGGCCTTCGTCGTGATCCCGATCGGCCTCGCAATGCTGGCGCTCGAGTTCGCCTGGGCCGAGCACCTGCTCGACCGCGCGCTCGAGCAGGCCGAGGCCGCGCAGCGCAAGGCCGCGGCGACGACGCGCGCGCAGCGCATCCTCGGCGCCCTGGCGGCCGTGCTCGCGGCGGCCGGCGCCGTAGGCGCCTGGCTGCTCTGGGAGATCCCCGTGATCCCGGGCTAGAACGACGAAGGGCGCCACCGGGGCGCCCTTCGTCCAAGTCACGCCGCGGACGCGTCGGTCAGGTTGTCGAGCCGGCCGTCTCGCTGGTGGAGGGAGGAGTCGGCGGCGGGGTCACCGGCCCGGTCGTCGAGGTGTACTCGAACTCCTCCTCGGCGCCGAACAGCGCGTCGAGCAGCTTCTTGCGCAGGCTCTCGGACACGCCGAGCGCTACACCGGCGCCCACGACCGCCAGCACGAGCAGCTTGCCCAAGCCGCCCTTGCGCTTGCGCTTGGGCGCCTCGCGCAGCGCAACGGAGGCATCCTTGAACGACGATGCCGCGGACTTGATGTCCTTCTGCAGGCGCTTGTCATCGAAGATCTGCTTCGTCGGGCTCTTGCCGTTCTGGAGCCGTCCGATCGCCTTGCGCGCGGACTCATAGGCGCTCCACAGGTTCTGGCGCAGCTCCTCGTCCTCGGCGAGCCGCCGGACGTACGGGCTCCTTGTGACGGCGCCGGCGGCGGCGCCGGCCTTGGCCGCCTTCTTGTTCGCTCCCATGCCACCTCTCATCGGTCTGGTTGCGTCTCCGCGGCGAGCATACCCCGGTCGCGGCCTCCTGCGAACCCGCCGACCCCATCAAGTGCCGCATCGAGGACCTCCTCGACCTCACCGGCCCAGACGAACGCCAACTTCCGGCGCAGGTGCTCGGGGATGTCCTCCAGATCGGGCTCGTTGCGCCGCGGTGCGATCACGCGCGTGATCCCGGCGCGCTGGGCGGCCAGCGCCTTCTCCTTGAGCCCGCCGATCGGCAGCACCTGCCCGGTCAGCGTGATCTCCCCGGTCATGGCCGTGTCGTCGCGCACGGGCCGGCCGTAGACGAGCGAGATCAAGGCCGTCGCCATCGTGACGCCGGCGCTCGGCCCGTCCTTCGGCACGGCCCCGGCGGGCACATGCAGGTGCAGGTCGTGCTCGGCGAACCAGCCCGCCTCCAGCTCGGCATGCCCGCGCACCCAGGAGAGCGCGGCCTCGGCGGACTCCTTCATCACGTCGCCGATCTGGCCGGTGACGGTCAACTTGCCCGTGCCGGGCATCGCCGCGGCCTCGATGAACAGCACGTCGCCGCCGACGGGCGTCCAGGCCAGGCCGGTCGCGACGCCGGCCTGCTGCGTGCGCCGGCGCGCCTCAGGTGCGAAGTGGGGCCGCCCGAGCAGCTCGCGCACGCGCGGGCCGGTGACGTTGACCTTGCGCACGTGCCCGCCCTCGGCCACGCGCCGCGCGACCTTGCGGCAGGCGGCGCCGATCTCGCGCTCGAGGTTGCGCACGCCCGCCTCACGCGTGCGCTCGGCGATGATCGCCTTCAGCCCCGTGTCGGAGAACGCGATCTGCGACTTCTTCAATCCGGTGCGCTCGATCTGGCGCGGCACCAGGTAGCGCTTGGCGATCTGTAGCTTCTCCTCCTCGGTGTAGCCGGCGAGCTGGATCACCTCCATGCGGTCGCGCAGCGCGACGGGCACCGTGTCGAGCGTGTTCGCAGTCGTGATGAACATCACCTTGGAGAGATCGAACGGCACGTCGAGGTAGTGGTCGCGGAAGGTCGCGTTCTGCTCGGGGTCGAGCACCTCGAGCAGCGCCGAGGCGGGGTCGCCGCGGTAGTCGGAGCCCATCTTGTCGAGCTCGTCGATCATGAACAGCGGGTTCGCGGAGCCGGCGTCGCGCAGCGCGCGCACGATCGTGCCCGGCATCGCGCCGATGTAAGTGCGCCGGTGCCCGCGGATCTCGGCCTCGTCGCGCACGCCGCCGGCGCTGATGCGCTCGAAATTGCGCCCGAGCGCGCGCGCGATCGACTGACCGAGAGAGGTCTTGCCGACGCCGGGCGGCCCCACGAAGCAGAGGATGGATCCGCGCGCGTCGGGCTTCAGGGTGCGCACGGCGAGGAACTCCAGGATCCGGTCCTTGACCTTGTCGATGTCGTAGTGGTCGGCGTCGAGCACCTCGCGGGCATGGCCGAGATCGAGGTTGTCCTCGGTCGTCTTGTCCCACGGCAGCGAGGCCAGCCACTCGAGGTAGTTGCGGATCACGCCGTGCTCGGCGGCAGCCTGCGGCAGCTTCTCGAGGCGCGCGAGCTCGCGGTCGGCCTGCTTGCGGACGTCCTCGGGCAGCGTGATCGCGGCCAGCTGCTCGCGCAACTCGTCGACCTCGGCCTCGGTCGGGTCGCGCTCGCCGAGCTCGGCCTGGATCGCCTTGAGCTGCTGGCGCAGCACGTACTCGCGCTGTGACGCGTCGAGCTCGGACTGCACCTGCGACTGGATCCGGGTGCCGATCGCCGCCACCTCGAGCTCGCGCGCGAGCACCTCGGACAGCCGGTGCAGGCGCTTGCCGACGTCGAGCTCCTCGAGCAGCGCCTGCTTCTCCTCGGTCTTGATCCGCAGCGCGCCGGCGATCAGGTGCGCGAGCGCCGAGGGGTCGTCCAGGTTGGCGACCGCCATCTGGAGCTCCTCGGGCAGATACGGGACGTCCTCGATGATGCGCAGGAACGTCTGTTGCACGTTGCGCACGAGCGCCGTCAGCTCCGGCCCCTCGTCGAGCACGTCGGGTGCCTCCTCGACGCGGGCGACGAGGTACGGCTGCCCGGGCTCGAAGCCTGTGAGCCGCACGCGCGAGCCTGCCTGCACGAGGATCCGCAGCGTCCCGTCGGGGACCTTGAGC
>DASQMT010000279.1:0-10081 GCA_035645355.1 Solirubrobacteraceae bacterium
CTGATCTTCGGCGTCTACCCCGAGCCATTGCTCGACCTCGCGCGCGATGCCGGGGCGGTGCTCACAGGGCTGTTCTGAGGCTGCGGGGCGCCTTGATTCCGCATGGGGAGGTGAACGCGCCCCGGAGCGCGGGTTGACGCCCCGCGGATTCATGAGGGGGACGAGCTCGCGTCACTTCCGACCTATGACCCGGTGTGGACAATCGCGGCCAGGCGACGAGCGAGTACGTCGCGATCCTGCTGATGGTCGCGGCCGCGCTCGCGGGCGCTGCCACGCTGGCAGTGGCCGTGCCGGGCGTCGGCGACCGCGTCGTCGAGGCGGTGCGGACCGGGATCTGCATCGTCGGCGGCGACGTGTGTCGCAGCGCGGACGCCGCCGCGGCCGGGCTGGAGCCGTGCGTCACGGACCAGCGCTCGCGACGTCAGGACACTACGCTCGACGTCGCGGTTCTACGGCTCGGCGGGCATGGGGAATGGCAGCTGGCGCTGCGCTCCGACGGCAAGGCGGTCGTGACCCGGCTGGAGGAGAACGAAGTCGGAGCGACGGCCGGCGTCGGCCTGACGTTCAGCCCGGCCGGCGTCGCGGCGAGCGCGGCCGCGACGGTCGTCGCCGGCTACAACTCGGGTCGCGCCTGGCGCTTCGACGACGCGCGCTCGGCCAGTGCGTTCCTCGCCGCCGCGCAACGCGACGAGTCCGTCCGGGCGTCGCGCGCGTCTGACGTCCGCTGGCAGTCGATCGCGAGCCGGGCCGACAGCCATGCACGCGTTGCGCTGGCCGAGCTGGGTCATGCCGGACTGAGCGCGGTCGCGTCGACTGCGATCGGGCTGCGCACGGACGGCGACCGCCGGACGCTGACGCTCGACCTCGGTCTCGACGATCCGCGGCTGGCCTCGAGCCTTGGTGCCCTGCCGGCCGGCGCGGGCGCGCAGCGCTCCTGGGTCGCGAACCTCAGCTGGGAGGGTGGTGAGCCACGCGAGCTCGCGCTGCGCGCGGCTACCGGCCGTGGCGATCTGCAGGACGAGTACAGCGCGCGGCTGGACCTGCGCGACGCCGGCAACCGGGCGATCGCCGAGCGCCTGCTCCGGCCGGGCGCATCGACGCCGGCGAACGTGGCGGCCATGGTCGCCCGGATGCGCACCCACGGCGTGGTCGAGCATGCGGGCTACGTCGTCACCGAGCAGCGGCGCGGGTTCAGCGTCGCCGGCAAGCTCGGCGTCGCACTCGGCCTGTCCCACCATCGGATCAGGGCCGAGCGCCGACTGGTCGAGGCGGTCGCATGGGTACGCGGCGGCCAGTTGCAGCGGCGGTTCGATTGCGTAGGCGGGTAACCGGACGACGGTCTGCACCGAGTGGTCCCACGCTTCCGCGGTGGTTGCGGGCTGATCGGCGTTGCCATCGGGCTCCGGCGCTAGCCTCAACCGTCCGGTGCGCTACCCGTCCGACGACCTGACCGAAGCCGAGCGTGCGCGGCTCGCGCCGCACGTGACGGATCTCGACGGACCGGTGTTCGCGCTCGTCAACCTGCCCGAGACGGTGAAGGGCGCGCTGTTCGCCCGTTACTCCCGCTATCAGGGAACGCTGCGGCGCCTCTTCCTCGAGGAGTTCGCCGACTCGCTGCCCGAGGGCGGCGCGTGGGATGGCAGCGAGGGCGAGCGGGCGGCGGCGCTCTACGAGCGCATCTTCGTCGGCTACGGCGACGATTCGGTCGCGCAGCTGGGCGGCGCCCACGTCGCCTGCGAGTGGGTCTCGAACGTGCTCACGAAGGTCCTGCAGCGCCCGCGACTGGCCGCGTACCTGGAGCAGTCCACCCGCTACATCGCCTACGACGCGCCGATGCCCGGCGGCGGCTATCGCTATTACCGCGACGCCGAGCTCGGCCCGCAGTACGACGCCGCGATGGACGCGCTGTTCGACACCTACGCAGAGTCCCTCCCGCGGGTGCGGGAGTGGGTCGACTCGTCCTACCCGCGCGCCGACGGCGAGCCGGAGACTGCCCGCGCGCGCGCCGTGAACGCGAAGGGGCTGGACCTGCTGCGCGGCCTGCTGCCTGCCGCGTCGCTCTCGCACATGGGCATCTACGCCTCGGGCCAGTCCTACGAGGGCCTGATCCTGCACCTGATCGGTCATCCGCTGCCGGAGGCGCGCCGCTACGGCGAGCTCATCCTCGCGGCGATCAAGGCGGTCATGCCGAGCTTCGTGTCGCGCGTCGAGCGTCCCGACCGTGGCGGCGAGTGGGCCCGCTTCCTCGCCGGGCGACGTGCGGCCGGCGAACGCTGGGCGGCGCGCCTGGGGCTGGAGGCCCCGGATCCGGACGAGGCGCGGCCGACCGTCGCGTTGACGCACGTCGACGGCGACGAGGACCAGCTGCTGGCCGCACTGCTGTTCGAGGCGGCGGGCACGAGCGAGGAGCGGACGCGGGCGGTCGTCGCCGCACTGCCCGATTCCGAGCGCGGCGCGCTGCTGCACGACCTCGCCGGCGGCCGCAGCAACCGCCGCCACCGCCCCGGGCGCGGCTTCGAGGCGCTGCGCTACCGCTTCGAGATAGTGTCGGACTACGGCGCGTTCCGCGACCTTCAGCGCCATCGCATGCTGACGGTGCAATGGCAGGGCCTCACGCCGGACCTCGGCGCGGGTGTCCCGGACGAGGTCGTCGCCGCCGGCGCGGGCGACGCCTACCGCGGAGCGCTCGACCGCTCCGCCGCCGAGTACCAGCGCCTGGCGGACGCGGGCCTCGCGGCCGCGGCGCCGTACGCGCTCTGCCTCGGTTACCGGATCCGCTACGTGCTCGACCTCAACGCCCGCGAGGCGATGCACCTCGTCGAGCTGCGCTCGGGCCGCGAGGGCCATCCCGCCTACCGCGCCGTCGCGCACCAGATGCACGCGCTGATCGCGGAACGTCACCCCGCGGTCGCCGCGGCGATGACGCACGTGGACTCGTCGGCGGAGCCGCGGCTCGAGCGGATCCTGTCCGAGATGCGCCTGCAATCGCGGCGCGCGGCGCTGGCGGGTTGACTGCGGCGGCGCCCGCTTTGAACGGCTAGACGCGCCACGGCGGCAGCGCCCACAGCGCGCGCAGCCGCGCAGCAGGACCACCGCCGGTCGCCAGCTCGCGGCGCAGTGCTCGGCGGCCGCCGGTTGTTGGAGGCGGCCCGCTGGGCGCGTAGCGACCGGCCCGCAGCGCGCGCAGGTACGCCGCGGCCTGCGGCGTGCGCCCGAGGCGCTCCTCGAGCTGCTGCAGCGTGGTGCCGGCCGCCGCCGGGCGGCCGGCGCGGCGCAGGGCCGCCTCGAGCTCGGCGATCGCTCGCTCCAGCGCCTCCGCCGGACCGCGGCCGCGGCGGCGCCACCGCAGGACGCACCACCCGGCGAGGGCGAGCACGAGTGGGACGGCCGGAGCGAACCACCACCGGGACGCGCCGCCGCCGTCCCCACCGGCCCCGGCAGCGCCCGCAGCGGAATCCCCGCCGGGGAGACCTTGCCGCGGCAGGCCGTCGCGCGGCGCCGTGGCGCCGCTGCCGGAGCCCGCGTCACCGCTGTCCGTGCCCGCCTCGGTCTCGCGCTCGAGCGCCGCGATCTGCGAGCGTGCCGGCGTGCCGGCGGGCGTCGGATCGAACGTCACCCAGCCCCATTCGTCGAACCAGGCCTCGACCCATGAATGCGCATCCGTGTCGCGCACGACCCACGCGCGCTTGCTGCGGGAGAAGCCGCCGGGGGAGAACCCCGTGACCACGCGCGCCGGCACTCCGCCCATGCGCAGCAGCAGCGCCATCGCGCCCGAGAAGTGCTGGCAGTAGCCGCTGCGGGTGTCGAACAGGAAGCCGTCGAGCTTGGCCCGGCCCGGCGCGATCTCCTCCGGTTCCTCGTCGTAGGTGAAGCCGTCCTGGAGATGGCGGTTGACCGCGAGCACGTACTCGTACGGCGTCTCGGCACCGCGCCTGAGCTGCTTGGCGAGCTGCCAGCTGCGCCCGAAGGTCGAGCGCCGCAGCGCCACGCCGCCGTTGCCGGAGCGCACGAGGGCGGAGAAGGCGGTCCGCGGCTTGACCCCGGCGCGGCCGACCGCGAACGGCGGAAAGCGGACCTCGACCGGGACCGTCCGCGTGCCGGTCAAGCCGGTCACCTCACCGACCAGCGGGACCGTCAGGCTCAGATCGTCGGCGCGCCGGGGATCCTCGCCCGCAGCCGCGCCCGCCAGCTGGTCGGGCCGCGGACGCGGCAGGTACGCGCGAACGGTGTAGGAGTCGCCGCCCTCCAGCTCGGACCGGGAGCGCCAGATGCCCGGCTGACTCGACGCACCCACCACCTCCGGCGCGTCCTCGACCCTCAGCGTGGTGCCCGTGCCTAGCACGTCGCGCGTCTGCATGCGCCGCAACGTGACGCGCAGCGTCTCGTGCCAGTCCGGCCGGTCCCGCCAGTCCGAGGGCAGATCGAGCTCGGCGTCGCTGCCGCCGAACCGGCCGGCGCTCTCGCCCCAGCGCGCGCCGTCGAAGTCGTCCAGATTGCGCATCTTCCAGTACGACGGCCGGTCTGCCGCCACGCGCAGCACCTCCGCGCCCTCGCGCGGCCAGTCGAGCGGTCCGTAGTTGTGACCCCAGTCGAAGTTCAGCGGCTCGTCCGGGCTGAACCCCTCCGCGAACGACTTGTAGTCGAACCACGGGTCCTCGCCGTCGGCCGCGGAGGCGAGCGGTAGCGCGCCGGCGAGCGCGAGCGCGAGCATCGCGGCGATGCCGAGCCCCGGGCGCAGCGGCAGCCGCTCCAGCCAGAGAAAGCAGACCGTCAGCGCGGTCAGCGCGATCCCGAGCAGCACGGGCCGCGTTCCCCCGATCGAGACGACCGGTGACGCGACGAGGATCAACAGCAGGGCGAGCGAGAGAAACGGGAACCCACGGCCCTCGGCGCGCGGCCAGAACGCGAGCAGAGCTGCTCCGACGCACAACAGCGCGCCGAGCAGCGCCAGTGTGTCGCTCGGCCACGGGTCGGCGCCGGCGTAGGGGAGCTGCACGCTCGCGAGCGCTTCGGCGCCCTGTGAGACGCCCACGCCCAGCTCGTCGATCCGGCGCGGCTTGAGCAGCGCGAGCGGCAGCCCCGAGCACGCATATGCCGCCAGCAGCGCCAGCGGCACGATCGCAAGCGTCGCCAACCGGCGCAGGCGACGCAGGCGCTCTACGCCCAGCACCGCGGCCGCAGCCGCGACCGCTACGAGCACCCACAGGAACGCCCGGCTCCAGGCGGGCCCCTCGATCATCCGCTGCCACTGCAGGGCGCCGAGCAGCGCGAGCGCGGCGAAGCCGCCCAGCCGGGCGATCCACGGTGGCAACAGCGCCGGGGGCCGGCGATGCGCGTTGACGCCCGCTTCCACGGTCCCAGGATGGCAGAGCCGCTAGGCGTCCAGCTCCGCCTGGCGCAATTCGATCCGCCGGATCTTGCCCGTCAGCGTCTTGGGCAGGCCGTCGGTGAACTCGATCTTGCGCGGGTAGGCATGCGCGCCCAGCCGCCCGCGTACGAACTGCTTGATCTCGCCGGCCAGCTCCTCGGACGGCTCCGCGCCGGCGGCGCAGACGATGAACGCCTTCACGACGTTGCCGCGCCGCTCGTCGGGCGACGCGACGGCCGCCGCCTCCGCCACCGCCGGGTGCTCCAGGCAGGCCGACTCGACCTCGAACGGGCCGATCCTGTACCCGGCGGCGATGATCACGTCGTCGGCGCGGCCCTCGTACCAGATGTAGCCGTCGTCGTCGCTGCGCGCGGCATCCTTCGTGTGGAACCACTCGCCGGCGAACGTCTCTTCCGTGGCGTCCTCGTTGCCCCAGTAGCCCAGCGGGTAGTGCGGGTTCGAGCGCGCGCGCAGGCAGATCTCGCCGCGCTCGCCCGTCGCCACGGGTCGCTCGTCCTCGTCGAGGATCCGCACGTCCCAGCCGGGCATCGGCTTGCCCATCGAGCCCTCGCGGACCTCCATGAACGGGTAGTTGGCGACCAACGGGTAGGACTCCGTCAGGCCGTAGTAGTCGAGCACCGTGACGCCGTACTGCTCGCGGAACCACCGGATCGCCTCGGGGTTGAGCGGCTCGCCCGCGCTGCAGACGACGCGGAACCGCTGCGGATAGCGGCTGCCGGCGTCGGCGATGCCCATCATCGAGCGCATCGCGGTCGGCGTCGTGAACACGTTGGTCGCGCCATGGCGCGAGAGCACGTCGAGCTGGCGGTGCGGGTCGAAGCCGCCCTCCCGCTGGAGCACGAGCTGCACGGCGCCGTGCCGCCAGGGGCCGAGCAGCGGCGCGATCCCGGCCGCCCACGCCCACTCGCCCATGCCGTGGAACAGCTCGCCGTCCTGCACGTCGTGGCAGTACGTGAACTCCTCGTGCGCGAGCAGATAGCGGTGCGCGTGCAGGATCCCCTTGGCCAGGCCCGTGGTGCCGGACGAGTAGTAGAGCTGCGCCGGGTCGTCGGCGAGCGTCGCCTCCGGTTCGAAGCCGTCGTCGCCGTCGTCGGGCAGGTCCTCGAGCAGCAGCACGTGCTCGACCAGCGACGGGTCGACGCGGCCGGCGTTGGCCGCATCCGTGATCAGCACCTTCGCGCCGGAGTCCGACACGCGGTGCCGGATCCCGTTGTCGCCGTAGAGCACCGACATCGAGAGCAGGATCGCGCCGCACTTCCACGTGGCGAAGAACGCGGCCGCCGTCTCGGGCGTCGGTGGCAGCAGCATCGCGACGCGATCGCCCTTCTCGATCCCGCGGCCGCGCAGCACGCGCGCGTAGCGGTTCGACGTCGCCTGGAGCTCGCCCCAGCGCACCTCGCGCACGGCGCCGCTGAAGTGCTCGTGGATCATCGCGAGCTTGTCGGCCGGGTGCTTGTCGCACACGTCCGCGGCGATGTTGTAGTGCTCGGGGACGTTCCAGCGGTGCTCCGCGCAGGCCGCTTCGTAAGTCGTCGGCATCGCTATTGCTCGTCGGCCTGGCGCTCCTTGATCTTGTCCTCCAGCTGCGCCATCACGTCGGGGTCGCGCAGCGTCGTCACGTCGCCCAGCTCACGTCCCTGGGCGATATCGCGCAACAGCCGCCGCATGATCTTGCCCGAGCGCGTCTTGGGCAGGTCGTCGGCCCAGATGATGCGTTTCGGCCGCGCGAACTTGCCGATCCGCTTCGCGACGTGCTCGCGGATGCTCGCGACCATCTCGTCGTCGCCGTCGGTCCCGCCCTCGAGCGTCACGAACGCCGTCACCGACTGCCCCGTGTCCTCGTCCTGCTGGCCGATCACGGCGGCCTCGGCGACCTTGGAGTAGGAGACGATCGCCGACTCGATCTCGGCGGTGGACATGCGGTGGCCCGAGACGTTGAGCACGTCGTCGGTGCGGCCGATGATCCAGAAGTAGCCGTCATCGTCGCGGCGCGCGGCATCGCCCACGTCGTAGACGTCCGAGCCGAACTTCGACCAGTAAGTCTCGACGAAGCGCTCCTCCTCCTTGTAGAGCGAGCGCAGCATCCCCGGCCAGGGACGGGTCAGGATCAGGTTGCCCTGCTCGCTGCCGGCGTCCGTGTTCGCGTCGTCCACCACCGCCGCCTGCACACCGGGCAGCGGCCGGCCGGCGGACCCCGGCTTCGCGTCGATCAGGCCCGGAAGCGTCGTGATCATGATCCCGCCCGTCTCGGTCTGCCACCAGGTGTCGACGATCGGGCAGCGCTCGCCGCCGATCACCTTGTGGTACCAGAGCCAGGCCTTGGGGTTGATCGGCTCGCCGACCGACCCGAGCAGGCGCAGGCTCGAGAGGTCATGGCGCTCGGGGTACTCGCGGCCCCACTTGATGCACGCGCGGATTGCCGTCGGCGCGGTGTAGAAGATCGTCACGCCGTAGCGCGCGCACAGCTCCCACCAGATGTCCTTGTCGGGATAGTCGGGCGCGCCCTCGTACATGACGGAGGTGGCGCCGTTGGCGAGCGGCCCGTAGACGATGTAGGAGTGTCCGGTCACCCAGCCGACGTCGGCCGAGCACCAGTAGACGTCCTCCTCGGGCTTGAGATCGAAGACCGCCTTGTGCGTGTACGCGACCTGGGTGAGATAGCCGCCGGTCGTGTGCAGGATGCCCTTGGGCTTTGCCGTGGAGCCCGACGTGTAGAGGATGTACAGCGGGTGCTCGGAATCGAACGGCTCGGCCGGGCAGTCGGGGTCCGCGGCCTCCATCAGCTCGTGGAACCAGAAGTCGCGCCCCTCGGTCAGCTCGCACTCGGTCCCCGTGTGGCGCACCACGATCACGGTCGCGAGCTGCGGCAGACCGCCCATCTCCTCGTCCACCGCCTGCTTGATCGGAGCCGTCCTGCCCTTGCGCCGTGCGCCGTCGACGGTGATCAGCGCCTTGGCGTCCGAGAACTCCATGCGCTCACGCACCGACTCGACCGAGAAGCCGCCGAAGACGACGTTGTGGATCGCGCCGATGCGCGCGCAGGCGAGCATCGCGACCGCGACCTCGGGGATCATCGGCAGGAAGATCCCGACGACGTCGCCCGGCTTGATGCCGCGCTCCTTGAGCGCGTTGGCGAAGCGCTGCACGTCGGCATGCAGCGACGCGTACGTGACGTCGCGCTCTTCGCCCCCCTCGCCGCGCCAGTGGAAGGCGACCCGGTCACCCAGGCCGGCCTCCACGTGGCGATCGAGGCAGTTGTAGGAGACGTTCAGCCGGCCACCGACGAACCACTTCGCGAACGGCGGGTTCGACCAGTCCAGCACCTGGTCCCACCGAGTCTCCCAGTGCAGCGCCTCCGCCTGGCGCTCCCAGAAGCCCTCGGGGTCCTGTGCGGCGGTGTCGTAGACCGACGGATCCGAGACGACCGCGCGTTCCCGGAAGCCCTCCGGGGGCGGGAACTTCTCCTGCTCGAGCAGCTGCCCGAGCTCCTGCTCGAGCGTCGCGCCGTCCGCCATCGCCATTCTCCTCCGTAGTCGCTCGCTAGTGGGAAAGCGCCTTCTCGGACCCGAGCCCGGTCTCCGACCGCACGTAGAGCTCGTGGAACGAGCGGTCCGTGCCGCGCTCCTTGCTCAGCAGGGTGCCGAGGATGCAGCCCAGGAAGCCGAGCGGGATCGAGACGATGCCCGGGTTCGACAGCGTCCAACCGATCGGCGACCCCGTGTCCGAGTCGGCCCCCGGCCAGACCTTGGGCGAGACGACGATCAGCAGGATCGCCGACGTGACGCCCAGGAACACTCCACAGACGGCGCCGACCGTGTTGAACCGCCGCCAGGTCAGCGCCAGCACGAGCGCCGGGAAGTTGGCGCTGGCCGCGATCGCGAACGCGAGCCCGACCATGAACGAGACGTTCAGGCCCTCGCCGCCGATCACGGCGATCAGGATCGCGAGCACGCCGATGCCGGCGGCGGCGATCTTCGCGACGACCACCTCCTCCTTCTCGGAGTCCTGGCCCTTGCGGATGATGCTCGACCAGATGTCGTGCGCGACCGCGCCCGACGCGGACAGCACCAGCCCTGCGACGACCGCGAGGATCGTCGCGAACGCGACGCCCGCGATCACGGCCAGGAAGAGGTCGCCGCCGAACGTGCCCGCGCCGCCGCCGAGCTCGAGCGCCAGGTTCGGCGCCGCGAGGTTGCCGCCGGTGCCCGCAGCCTCGACGCCGGCCTCGCCCATCACGGCGCGCGCGCCGAAGCCGATGAAAGTCGTCAGCAGGTAGAAGCCGCCGATCAGGAACATCGCCCAGACGACCGAGCCGCGCGCGGCGCGCGCGTTGGGGACGGTGAAGAAGCGCATCAGGATGTGCGGCAGGCCGGCCGTCCCGAGCACGAGCGCCAGGCCGAGTGAGACGGTGTCGATCGGCGAGGAGAGGAACGTCCCCGGCGCGAGCGAGAACGTCGACTCGGCGGTCGTGTTGTCCTCCGCCCGGTTGAACAGCTCGATCGGATTGAAGCCGACGCGCTCGAGCACGAACAGCGACATCACGAGGATGCCGGCCATCAGCAGCACGGCCTTGATGATCTGCACCCAGGTCGTGGCGATCATGCCGCCGAAGATCACGTAGCAGAGCATGAACGCGCCGGTCAGGACCACCGCGAGGCTGAAGTCGATGCCGACGAGCGCCTGGATCAGCAC
>DASQMT010000280.1:0-18661 GCA_035645355.1 Solirubrobacteraceae bacterium
CGGATTGTGCGCGCTCTGGTTGCTCAGCGGGCTTTTTTAGCGGTCTTGCCCCCGCCGTTGACCGATCCGCCGGTCGCAAAGCAGGCCATCGATCGACTGCGCCCTGCTAGTACGCATAACGGCCCGCCATTTGCGCCGGGCCGTTTGCGTTGTGGGGCCGGTTAGCGCGCCGCCTGGCCCGCAGCTTGTTCGTCATGCTGCACGCCGATGGGTGCCGCCGCAAACAACGGACACGAGAGCAACGTTCCGTGTTGAAAACGGCGTCGAGTCCGCCGCGGGCTCCCGCGCTCCTGATGGGCATCGGCCTCGGTGGGTTCATCGACGGCATCGTGCTGCACCAGATCCTCCAGTGGCACCACATGCTCACCGGGGACGCTGGGGGGGAGCCGATGGACACCGTCGCCGGCCTGGAGGCGAACACGCTGGCAGACGGGCTCTTCCACCTCGCCACATGGATGTTCGTCGCCACCGGAATGTTGCTGACCGTCCGCGCGTGGCAGCGGCGCGAGCTCGCGCCGCCGTGGCGGACGCACTTCGGGATGCTGCTCGCCGGCTGGGGCGGATTCAACCTCGTGGAGGGGCTGATCGACCACCAGATCCTCGGGCTCCATCACGTGCGCGACGACCTTGGCGCGCCGCTCGGATGGGACCTTGCCTTTCTCGTGCTCGGAGCGCTCCTGATCCTGGGCGGCCTGGCACTTGGCAGATCTGGCGAGCGGATGGCACACGACCGCGACGTTCAGGCGCCGACGTAGGCCGCGAGGTGCTCGCCGGTGAGGGTGGAGCGTCCGGCGACAAGGTCGGCGGGCGTGCCCTCGAAGACGATCCGGCCGCCGTCATGGCCGGCGCCGGGCCCGAGGTCGATGATCCAGTCCGCGTGCGCCATGACCGCCTGGTGGTGCTCGATCACGATCACCGACTTACCCGAGTCGACGAGCCGGTCGAGTAGGCCGAGCAGCTTCTCGACATCGGCGAGGTGCAGGCCGGTGGTCGGCTCGTCGAGCACGTAGACGCCGCCCTTCTCGCCCATGCGGGTGGCCAGCTTGAGCCGCTGTCGCTCGCCGCCCGACAGAGTGGTGAGCGGCTGGCCGAGGCCGAGGTAGCCCAGCCCGACGTCGGCGAGCCGGTCGAGGATCTTGTGCGCCGCCGGCGTGTGCGCCTCGCCGTCGCCGAAGAACTCCCGCGCCTCGGTGACCGACATCGCCAGCACGTCGGCGATGTTCCGGCCGCCGAGCGTGTACTCCAGCACCGCCGCCTGGAACCGCTTGCCCTCGCACTCCTCGCACGGCGATTCGACGGTTGCCATGACGCCCAGGTCGGTGTAGATGACGCCGGCCCCGTTGCACGTCGGGCAGGCGCCCTCCGAGTTTGCGCTGAACAGCGCCGGCTTGACGCCGTTGGCCTTCGCGAACGCCTTGCGGATCGGCTCGAGCAGGCCGGTGTACGTCGCCGGGTTGCTCCGGCGCGAGCCGCGGATCGCGCCCTGGTCGATCGCCACAACGCCGTCGCGGCCGGCGACCGAGCCGTGGATCAGCGAGCTCTTGCCTGAGCCCGCGACTCCGGTCACCACGCAGAGCACCCCGAGCGGGATGTCGACGTCCACCGCGCGCAGGTTGTGCGTCGATGCGCCGCGGACCTCGAGCACGCCGGAGGGCGGGCGCACCGGATCCTTGAGGCTCGCCCGGTCGTCGAGATGACGGCCGGTGATGGTGTCGCTCTCCCTCAGGCCCTCGACGGTGCCCTCCCAGCAGATGCTGCCGCCGCCCGTACCCGCCCCGGGGCCGAGGTCGACCACATGGTCGGCGATCGCGATCATCTCGGGCTTGTGCTCCACGACGAGCACGGTGTTGCCCTTGTCGCGCAGCTGCAACAGCAGCTCGTTCATGCGCTCGATGTCGTGCGGGTGCAGCCCGATCGATGGCTCGTCGAAGACGTAGGTGACGTCGGTGAGCGACGAGCCCAGGTGGCGGATCATCTTGGTGCGCTGCGCCTCGCCGCCCGACAGTGTGCCCGCGGGCCGGTCGAGCGAGAGGTAGCCCAGTCCGATCTCCGCGAACGAGTCGAGCAGGTGCTGCAGGCCGGAGAGCAGCGGGGCCACCGACGGCTCGTCGAGATCGCGGATCCAGCCGGCCAGGTCGCTGATCTGCATCGCGCAGACGTCGGCGATGTTCTTGCCCTTGATCTTCGACGAGCGCGCCTCCGCGCTGAGCCGCGTGCCGTCGCACTCGGGGCACGTCGTGAAGGTGATGGCCCGCTCCACGAAGGCGCGCACGTGCGGTTGCAGCGCGTCGACGTCCTTGGACAGCATCGACTTCTGGATCTTGGGGATCACGCCTTCATACGTGAGGTTGATCCCTTCGACCTTGATCTTGGTCGGCTCCTCGTACAGCAGCTTGTGGAGCTCCTTCTTGGTGTACTTCCCGATCGGCTTGTCCATGGGCAGGCCGGCTCCGCTGAAGATGCGGCCGTACCAGCCGTCCATGCTGTAGCCCGGGATCGTGAGCGCACCCTCGCTCAGCGACTTGGAGGCGTCGTAGAGCGCCGACAGGTCGAAGTCGGTGATCGAGCCCATGCCCTCACACCGGGGACACATGCCGCCGAGACGGTTGAACGTCGCCTTCTCCGTCCTCGTCTTGCCGCCGCGCTCGATCGTGATTCCGCCGCTGGCCCTGACCGAGGGCACGTTGAACGAGTACGCGTTGGGCGACCCGATGTGCGGCTCGCCGAGCCGGCTGAAGAGGATCCGCAGCATCGCGTTGGCGTCGGTCGCGGTGCCGACGGTCGAGCGCGGGTTCGTGCCCATCCGCTCCTGGTCCACGATGATCGCCGTCGTGAGCCCCTCGAGCAGGTCGACCTCGGGCCGCCCCAGCGTCGGCATGAAGCCCTGCACGAAGGCGCTGTAGGTCTCGTTGATCAGCCGCTGCGACTCGGCCGCGATCGTGGCGAAGACAAGCGAGCTCTTGCCGGAGCCCGAGACGCCGGTGAACACGGTCAGCCGGCGCTTGGGGAGCTCGACGCTCACGTTCTTGAGGTTGTTCACGCGCGCGCCGTGGACGCGGATCAGATCCTGGCTGTCTGCGACATGCCGCGCGTCCGACCGCGTGTCCGTGCTCATCGCGTCTCCAATCCGGGTTCCCTTGTTCGGCTCCTGGAGCGTATGGGCCCGGCCACGCACGCGCTTCTCCATCTCTGATGTTCGTAGGCTGGGGTCGTGCTGACAACGGCCCTGCTGATCGCCGCGTTCGCCGCGGGGGTGACCGGCGCCTGGTCGCCGTGCGGCCTGTCGATGGTCGACACGCTCGCGCCGGGTGGCTACGCTCGCACCCTGCGCACGTCGCTGGCCGCCTGCGTGACGTTCGCGCTGGGCGCGCTCGGCGGCGGAGCGCTGACGTTCGGCGGACTCGCGCTTGCGGGAGCTGCGCTGGGCGCCGGCGGCCCGGCGGCGGCCGGAGCCGCCGCGGTCGGCGCCGTCGCAGCGGCGGTGGCGGAGGCGCGCGGGCTGCGGATCGCGCCGCAGATCCGCCGCCAGGTGCCCGAATCGTGGCGGCGAAGGCTGCCGGTTGCGCTGGCGGCGGCCGGCTACGGCCTGTTGCTGGGGCTCGGCTTCACCACGTTCGTGCTGTCGTTCGCGCTCTGGGCGCTGGCTGGCGCGAGCATCGCGCTCGGCGACCCCGCGCTCGGCGTCGCGATCGGGCTCGCGTTCGGCGCGGGGCGCGCGCTGCCGGTGACATTCCTCGCGCCGGTGGCCGGCACCGACCGCGGGGGAGCGATCACCGCGGCGATGTGCGAGCGCCCGCAGATCCTGCTAGCCCTGCGCCGTGTCGACGCGGCCGCGCTGGCGGCTTGCGCGCTGGCGCTAGGGATCGCGTGAGCCGGCCGGCCCGCGTCGCGCAGGGCACGGCGCTGCTCTACGCCGGCGGCGCATACGACCCCACGACCGCGGCCGGTCAGCTCGCGTGGCAGCGTGCGAGCGGCTCGGGACTGCTCGTGGGCGCCGGGCCGCAGCGCGAGCTGCCCGGCTCACATCCCGCCCTCGGCGGCGGGCGGATCGCGTGGCGCGAGGGCGCCACGGTCGTGGTCGCCAACGCCGCCACGCTCGCGGAGCTCGAGCGTCACGCGGCGCCCGGGGCGGGCGTGCTCGCCGTGTCCGCGTCGCTGCTCGCCTGGCGCGCTCGCGATCCCGCCGGAACGGACAGGGTGTGGGTCGTCGCGGCCGGAGGAGCCCCGCGCCTCGTACTAGAGCTGCCCCCGCCGGAGGAGATCGGCCGGCCGGCGCTGCTCGGCGACCGCCTGCTCTGCCATGTGGCCGGGCCCGCAGGCAGCCGCCTGATCGCGGTCGACGCCGCCTCCGGCGCCCAGGAGCCGCTGCGCGCGGAGCCCGGCGCGCAGCTGACGAATCCCGCGACCGACGGGCGGCGACTGCTCTACGTGCGCGCGACCGGCCGCGCGCAGGAGCTCAGGATCGGCCCGCTGATCGCGCTCGACCCGGCGGCCGATGAGATCCTGCTCGTCCACCCATCCTCCGGCCGGCGCGATCGCGAGCACGAGCCGGGTCGCAGGCGCCATCGCCGCGGCGCTCGCCGGCCCGTGCTGCCGCCGCGCGCGGAGCCCGGGATCGTCGACACGCTCTGGACGGCCGCGCTCGCGACCGACGCGGCCTTCGTGACGCGGCTGCGTGCGCGCCGCGGGGCCGCGCGGACAGCGGACATCCTCCGCGTGCCACTCGCGCAACCGGGGTAGGAGCGCGGCTTCAGCACGCTACGGGAGGGGTTCCATGCCGAAACGCACAACGCTCGGGATGCTCGCCATGTCGATCACGCTCGCCGCGCCCGTCGCGGCCGGGGCGGCGCCCTACAAGCACACGACCCAGCCGACCGCGCGCGGCACCGGCGGCGGCGCCGCGACCGTCGACAGCGTCGCGACCGGCGCGGCGACCGACGTCCTGCGCGCCGGCGGCAACGCGGTCGACGCCACGGTCGCCGCAGCCGCCGTGCTCGGCGTCACAGAGCCGTTCTCGGCCGGCATCGGCGGCGGCGGCTTCATGCTCATCCGCAAGCCGAACGGCAAGGTGACGACGATCGACTCGCGCGAGAAGTCGCCGGCCGCGATGCGCGAGGACACGTTCATCGAGAACGGCAAGCCGTTGACGTTCGACGAAGCGCGCTACAGCGGTCTCTCCGTCGGTGTCCCCGGCACGGTGAAAGGCTGGGACCGCGCGCTGCGCCGGTACGGCACCTGGTCGCTGCGGCGTGCGCTGCGGCCGGGGATCAGGGTCGCGCGCAGGGGTTTCGTCATCGATCGAACTTTCAACGAGCAGGCGCAGGCCAACGCGGCCTACTTCGACGACATCCGCTCGTCGGCCAAGCTCTACCTCGATCCGGACGGCACCGCGCGTGACGTCGGGACCGTGCAGCGCAACCCCGGCATGGCGCGCGCCTACCGGCGCATCGCGCGGCGCGGCTCCGCCGGGTTCTACCGCGGCCCGATCGCGGCCGCGATCGAGCGCGCCGCGCAGCAGCCGCCGCTGCAGGCGACCGCCGATCACGTCTGGCGGCCCGGCCTGCTCACCGCGCACGACCTGCGCGCGTACACCGCGCCGAAGCGCAAGCCGACGCGGGTGTCGTACCGCGGCCTCGACGTCTTCGGCATGGGCCCGCCGTCGTCGGGCGGCTCGACCGTCGGCGAGGCGCTCAACATCCTCGAGGCGGCTCCGAACTGGCAGACGCTCTCGGCCACGCAGCGCTACCACTGGTTCCTGGAGGCGTCGCGCTTCGCGTTCGCCGACCGCGGCAAGTTCCTGGGCGATCCGGGATTCAGCGCGATCCCGCTTGCGACGCTGCTGTCGCAGGGCTATGCGGCTGAGCGGGCCGCGCTGATCGACCCGCTGCGCGCACAGCCAGGTGCGGTCGAACCGGGCGCGCCGGAAGGCGGGCCGCTGCGCTCGACGACCCACCTGACCGTCGCCGACGCTGACGGGATGGTGGTCTCCTACACGTTCACGATCGAGTCGACCGGCGGCAACGGCGTCGTCGTGCCGGGTTGGGGCTTCCTGCTCAACAACGAGCTGACCGACTTCGACTTCGGCGTGCTCGATCTCCCGAACTCGGCCGGGCCCGGCAAGCGCCCGCGCTCGTCGATGGCGCCGACGATCGTGCAGCGCGACGGCGTCCCGGTCCTGGCCGTCGGCTCGCCCGGCGGCTCGACGATCATCACGACAGTGCTGCAGATCCTGCTCGAGCGCTTCGATCTCGGCAAGTCGCTGCCGCAGGCGATCGCCGCACCGCGCGCCGCGCAGCGCAACGGCCCGACGACGCAGGCCGAGCCCGCGTTCAGCGACTCGGTGGCGGGGCGGGAGCTGCGCAACGTCGGCCACCGCTTCGTCACGCCGGCCCTGACGCCACCCACCAACGGCGAGATCGGCGCCGCGACGGGGATCGAGTTCCGCCGGCGCGGGCGGCTGCTGGTCGCGGCCGAGCCGACACGGCGTGGCGGCGGCGCGGCGCGGGTGGTCAGCCCGTAGCGAAGCCCGCCAGTACCGGCAGTGCGGAGGCGACGTCGTCGACGACGGCGTCCGCCTCCGCGAGCGCCGCGGCGGAGAACGGCCCCGTCGCCACAGCGACCACGCGCACGCCGTCCACGCGTGCGCAGGCGATGTCGCGCGGGGTGTCACCGATCACGACGGTGCGCTCGCGCGGCCAGTCGCCCGCGCGCGACCGCGCGACCGCCGGCAGCTCTCCACGGCTCTCGGAGTCCGAGCCGAAGCCGCCCTGGCCCGGCGCGAAGAAGTGGCCGATGCCGGCGCTCCCCAGCTTGCGCCGCGCGACCGGCTCGAAGTTGCCGGTCACCAGCGCCAGCCGGTAGCGCTCCGGCTCGGCAGCGAGCGCGCCCAGCGTCTCACCGGCGCCGGGCGCGACGAACATCGACAGGTCGGGCGGGCACAGCTCCTCGTAGGCGGCGACCGCGGCGCGCGTGACGTCCGCGGCGCGCGCGTCGATCGCAGCGTCCTGGATCCCGGCCGCGCGCAGCAGGTCGCGCGCGATCGCCGCGTCCGTCCTGCCGGCCGCCTCGACCAGCAGGCCGTCTAAGTCGACGCCGTGGACCTCTCCGGCGGCGCGTCGCAGTGCTGCCGCATGCGCCTCGGTCGCACCGAGCAACAGGGTGCCGTCGATGTCCCAGAGCAGCAGCAGCGAGGAGCTCAGCGCAGGAAGGAGAGGTCCGCGCCGAGCTTCTGCGCGAACGCAGCGATCAGCTTCGCGGTGTTCTCCACGTCGTCGAGCTGGACCATCTCGACCGGCGAGTGCATGTAGCGCAAGGGGATCGAGACGACGCCGGTTGGGATCCCGCCGCGCGAGATGTGGACCGCGTCGGCGTCGGTCCCGGTGTAGCGCGCGGATGCGGCGACCGTGAACGGGATGCCGGCCTCCTCGCCGGCGGCGTGCAGCAGCTCGAAGACCTGTGGGTCGAGCGTCGAGCCGCGCGTGATCACTGGCCCGGTGCCGAACTTGTGCGAGCCGATCTCCTTCTCCTCCGAGCCGGGCGCGTCGGTCGAGAACGTCACGTCGACGACGATCGCGACATCGGGCTCGAGCGTGTACGCCGTCGTCCGCGCGCCGGCGAACGTGATCTCCTCCTGGGTGACCGCGATGCCCGCCACGTCACCCGGGGCGCCACCGGCCTCGGAGACCAGCCGCGCCACCTCGTAGGCGACGTAGCAGCCCAGCCGGTTGTCCATCGAGCGCGACACGAGCCGGCCGTTGGGATACTCGAGCGGCTCCCCGGCGATCACTGCGACGTCGCCGATCCGCACCCGCGCCCGCGCGTCCTCACCGTCGGCGGCGCCGATGTCGACGTGCAGGTTGCGCAGCTCCGGCACCTTCTTGCGCTCCTCCTCCTTGAGCAGGTGGATCGGCTTCTTGCCGACCACGCCGTGCACGACGCCGTCGCGCGTGGCGATCTCGACCCGCTGGCCGACGAGGATGATCGGGTCCCAGCCGCCGACTCCGCTGAACCAGAGAAAGCCGTCGTCGTCGATGTGGTGCACGATCAGGCCGATCTCGTCGATGTGCCCGATCACCGCGAGCAGCGGCCCGTCCGCGGTGCCCTTGACGCGCGCGACCGTCGAGCCCACCGTGTCGTGGCTGACGTCGGCGAAGGCGGCGGCGGCGGCGCGGAAGACGGCCGCGGCCGCCTGCTCGTAGCCCGACGGGCCGGGGGCCGTCAACAGCCTGCGCAGGACCTCTGGGACGGGCATCAGGCGTGCGAGCTTAGCGGGGCTTCGGTACGGCTTCGCGCTCCAGCAGCTGACGCAGCACGAACGGCAGTATGCCGCCGTGCCGGAAGTACTGCACCTCCATCGGCGTGTCGATCCGGACCCGCGCGGTGAACTCCTTGTCGCCCGCGCGCACCGTGACCTGCTTGGCCTCGCCGTTGTCGATCCCGGTGATCGAGAGCTCCTCATCACCCGTGAGGCCGAGCGACTCGGCCGACTCACCGTCGGGGAACTGCAGCGGCAGCACGCCCATGCCGACGAGGTTGGAGCGGTGGATGCGCTCATACGACCGCGCGATCACCGCCCGCACGCCGAGCAGCAGCGTGCCCTTCGCGGCCCAGTCGCGCGACGAGCCGGACCCGTACTCCTTGCCGGCGAGCACGACCAGCGGCGTGCCCTCCTCGGCGTAGCGCATGGCCGCGTCGTAGATCGGCAGCTTCTCGCCCTCGGGAAGCTTCAGCGTCAGGCCGCCGACGAGGTCGTCGCGGCCGCCGAGCAGGTTGCGCAGGCGGATGTTCGCGAACGTGCCGCGCATCATCACCTCGTGGTTGCCGCGACGCGCGCCGTAGGAGTTGAAGTCGCGCTTTTCGACGCCGTGCTCGTTGAGGTAGAGCGCGGCCGGCGAGCCGTCCTTGATCGAGCCCGCGGGCGAGATGTGATCGGTCGTGACCGAGTCGCCGAGCAGCGCGAGCACGCGCGCGTTCTCGATGTCGGCGACCGGCGCAGGCTCGCGCGGGACGTCCTCGAGGAACGACGGCCGGCGCACGTAGGTCGAGTCCTCCGCCCACGCGTAGCGGTCGCCCTCCGGCACCTCGAGCGCGTTCCACTCCGGGCCGCCCTCGAACACCTCGCCGTAGGACTTCTGGAACATCTCCGAGCGCACGGCCTCCTCGACCACGCGCCCGACCTCCTCCGACGACGGCCAGATGTCGTGCAGGTAGACGTCCTCGCCGTCGGAGCCCTGGCCGAGCGGCTCGTCGAGCAGGTCGATGTCCATCGTCCCGGCCAGCGCGTAGGCGACCACGAGCGGTGGCGACGCGAGGTAGTTCATCTTCACGTCGGGGTTGATGCGGCCCTCGAAGTTGCGGTTGCCGCTGAGCACCGAGACGACCGCCAGGTCCTGCTCGTTGACGATCGCCGAGACCTCGTCCGGCAGCGGCCCCGAGTTGCCGATGCAGGTCGTGCAGCCGTAGCCGACGAGGTGGAAGCCGAGCGCCTCGAGCGGCTCGATCAGGTCGGCCTCGGCGTAGTACTCCATCACGACCTTGGAGCCGGGCGCGAGCGACGTCTTGACCCACGGCTTGGACCGCAGCCCGCGCTGCACCGCGTTGCGGGCGAGCAGCCCCGCCGCCACCATCACCGACGGGTTCGACGTGTTCGTGCAGGAGGTGATCGCCGCGATCACCACGTGGCCGTGGTCGAGCTCGGACTCCGTGCCGTCGGCCATCGTGAGCGGAACCTTGTGCGTCGCGCGCTCCGCGACCTGCACGCCGCCGGTCTCGGCGCCCGCCTCCGCGCCCTGGTCGTCCTCCGTCTCGTGCAGCGGCACCGTCGGGTCGCTGGCGGGAAACGAGTCCTCCAGCGGCTCGTCGGTCTCGTCCGAGCCGGGCAGGAAGCCGTCCAGCGCCATCCGGAACGATGCCTTGGCCTCCGTCAGCGAGACACGGTCCTGCGGGCGCTTCGGGCCGGCCAGCGACGGCACGACCTCGCCGAGGTCGAGCTCGACCGTCTCGGAGTAGGTCGGCTCCTCGGAGTCGGCGTCGTGCCAGAGGCCCTGCGCCTTGGCGTAGACCTCGACGCGCTCCACGTGCTCGGGCGTGCGGCCGGAGAACTCGAGATAGCGCAGCGTCTCGGCGTCGATCGGGAAGATCGCGCACGTCGAGCCGAACTCGGGCGACATGTTGCCGAGCGTCGCCCGGTCGGCCAGCGGCAGGTTGGCGATGCCGTCGCCGTAGAACTCGACGAGCTGGCCGACGACGCCGTGCTCGCGCAGTCGCTGGGTGACGGTCAGCACGAGATCGGTGGCGGTCGCTCCCTCGCGCAGCGCGCCGGAGAGCTTGAAGCCGAGCACGCGCGGGATCAGCATCGGCATCGGCTGGCCGAGCATCGCCGCCTCGGCCTCGATCCCGCCGACGCCCCAGCCGAGCACGCCGAGGCCGTTGATCATCGTCGTGTGCGAGTCGGTGCCGACGAGCGTGTCCGGGTAGAGCATGCCCTCGCGCTCGAACACCACGCGCGCGAGGTACTCCAGGTTGACCTGGTGCACGATGCCGGTGTCGGGCGGCACGGCCTTGAAGCCCTCGAACGCCGTCTGGCCCCAGCGCAGGAACGCGTAGCGCTCGCCGTTGCGTTCGTACTCCCGCTCGGCGTTGATCCGGAACGCCTGCGCCGAGCCGAACGCGTCGACCTGCACCGAGTGGTCGATCACCAGCTCGACGGGCACGAGCGGGTTGATCGCCGCGGGGTCGCCACCCATCTCGGCCATCGCGTCGCGCAGTGCCGCGAGGTCGACGACGCACGGCACGCCGGTGAAGTCCTGCAGGATCACGCGCGCCGGCGTGAACGCGATCTCCTTGGACGGCTCGGCATTCGCGTCCCAGGTCGCGAGCGCCTCGATGTCCTCGTGGCGGATGCCGACGCCGTCCTCGTTACGCAGCAGGTTCTCGAGCAGCACCTTGAGCGAGAAGGGCAGCCGCGCGACGTCGTAGCCGGACTGCAGCGCCTCGAGGCGGTAGATCTCGTACGCCCGTCCACCGACCTCGAGCTCGGAGCGTGCGCCGAAGGAGTTGTCGGAGCTCATTGGACCACCAGTCTCGCATCAGTGCACCTCGGACGGGATCCGGCGTGCGCCGGTCATCTCGAACACCCAGAAGTCCTCGCCCATCACCGGCACCGAGACGTTGTAGACCGGCACCTCGCCGAGTGCTCCCTGGAACGTGCCGGCGTGGGCGTGGCCGTGCAGTACGAGGTCCGGGTGGTGCTCGCGCAGCGGCACGGCGAGGCGGTCTGTTCCGAGGAACGGCCAGATGTCGGAGCGCTCGCCCTTCAGCGTCTCGGTGATCGGCGCATAGTGGAGCAGCGCGATCCTGAACGGGCACAGCGCGATCGCGCGCAGCGCCGCGTCGAGGCCCTGCGCCTCGAGCATCGACTCGGCATAGACCGCGCGCATCAGCGGCTCGCCGAAGTCGGGGATGTGGGCGCCGTCGAAGCCGCCGCCAAAGCCCTTGCAGCCGGCCACGCCGATCTGAGTCCCGCACAGCTCGAGCATCCGGTGCTCGCGCTGGAGCACGTCGATGCCGCCCTCCTGGAGCGCAGCGACGAGCTCGTCGCGGCGGTTCACGTGCCAGTCGTGGTTGCCGAGCACCGCGAGCACCGGCACCTCGACGCCACGCACCGCTGCGGCGAGCATCGCGGCCTGCTGCGGCTCGCCGTGCGTGGTGAGGTCGCCCGCGAGCAGCACGAGATCGACCCGGCCGCGGAGGCCCGCGAAGGCCTCGGCCCAGCGCTCCTTGTCGCCCGCGCGCCCGAGGTGGACGTCGCCCGTCGCGGCGATCCGGACCACGCACTCGTCGCGCGGCCCGACGCCGGGCGCACTCTCCGAGCGGATCGCCATGATGCAGCCCGTACCCGGGTATGTCTCCGCCCATGTCATCCCCCGAGCAGCCGTTCTCCGCCATCGAGGCGACGCTCAAGAAGACGGGCGCCGCGCTGCGGGAGGCCGGCGTGCCGTTCCTGCTCGGCGGCAGCCTCGCCTCGTGGGCGCGTGGCGGGCCGCAGACGCGGCACGATCTCGACTTGATGATCAAGCGCGAGGACGTCGAGCGGGCGGTGGCCGCGCTGACCGCGATCGGCATGCGCGCCGACGACCCGCCCGAGGAGTGGCTCGTCAAGGCCTGGGACGGCGACGTGCTCGTCGACCTGATCTTCTCGCCCAAGGGGCTGCCGATCGACGACGCGGTGATCGCGCGCGGCGACGACATGAGCGTGCTCTCGATGCAGATGCGCGTGATGGCGATCGAGGACGTCCTGACCACGAAGCTGATGGCGATCACGGAGCACTCGCTGCGCTTCGAGGGGGTGCTGGCGATCGCCCGCGCGCTGCGCGAGCAGATCGACTGGGAGCACGTGCGCGCGGCGACGGCCTCCTCGCCGTTCGCGCGCGCCTTCTTCGTGATGCTCGAGGGGCTCGAGATCCTGCCCGTGGCGCGCGATCAGCAGTCCGCGAGCGCGCGCCCGCAACCGCACGTGAAGGTGGTGACAGCAGCCGGTTCGGGCACTCCCGCACCCGGGTAGCCGCGCCCTATGGCAGACAGATTCTCGCGCGGGCGCCTGCGCAGGCTGGCCGAGGTGCGGCCTGAGCGCGGGCGCGTGCTCTCGGTCTTCTTCAACCTCGACCCGAGCGAGTTCGCCACGCCGGTGGCGCGCTCCACCGAGGTCAACTCCGTCGTCACGGCCGCGGCGCACGCCGTCGACGCGGCCGAGGGCCTGGAGCACGACGAGCGCCAGGCGCTGCGCTCCGACGTCGAGCGCGTGCGCGATGTGCTCAAGGGCTCGGACGTGGCGAGCGGCGGCACGCACGGGCTGGCGGTGTTCGCCTGCGGCCCGGCCGACCTGCTCGAGGTCGTGCGCCTGCCGCACCCGATCGAGTCGCGCGCGCTCGTCGACAGCCACCCCTGCGTCGAGCCGCTCGTGCGCAGCGGCTCGAGCGAGCGCTGGTGCGTGCTGCTGGTCAACCGCCGGACCGCGCGCATCTTCGTCGGCGAGGCGGACGACCTCCAGGAGGTCGACCACATCGAAGGCGACACCCACCGCCAGCACGACCAGGGCGGCTGGTCGCAGTCGAACTACGCGCGCTCGGTCGAGCAGGAGAAGCTCAACCACCTCAGCCACGCGCTCGACACCCTGTTCGGGCGCTTCAAGCGCCGCCCGTTCGACCAGCTCGTGGTCGGGGCGCCGGACGAGCTGGTGGCGGAGGTCGAGGAGCGGCTGCATCCGTATCTGCGCGCGCGGCTCGCGGGGCGGCTCGGGATCGACGTCGAGAACTCGACCGCCGGCGCGGTGCAGGCGGCCGCCACCGAGGTCGTGGAGCGCCACGTCGCGGCGGTCGAGCGCCAGGCGCTCGACCGCATGGCGCAGGGGATCGGCCGCGGTGACCGCGGCGTCTCAGGCCCGGACGCGGTGATGGAGGCGCTCGAGCAGGCCCGCGTGGAGATCCTGCTGCTCGCGGAGGACTTCGACGCGCCGGAGCTCGACATCGCGCTCGAGAAGGCGATCAAGCAGTCCGCCGAGGTGCTCGTGGTGCGACACCACGATGATCTCGTGATGCACAGCGGGATCGGCGCTGTGCTTCGATTCTGAGCGTGTCCCGCGCGCTTCTGATCGTCGACTTCCAGAACGACTTCACGCCCGGCGGCGCGCTCGCGGTCGACGGCGGCGACGCGATCGCCCCGCGGATCGAGCAGCTCGCGCGCTCGGGCGATTTCGGCCTGGTGGTGGCGACACGGGACTGGCACCCGCCCGATCACGGCTCGTTCGCGGCCCAGGGCGGGCAGTGGCCGGTGCACTGCGTGCAGGGAACGCCCGGCGCCGAGCTGCATCCGGCGCTGGACCTGTCGCTCGTCGACATCATCGTCGACAAGGGCCAGGATCCCGCGGCGCCGGGCTACTCCGGCTTCGAGGCGACCGGCCTGGAGGAGCTGCTGCGCGAGCACGCGATCGAGCGCGTCACCGTCGTCGGGCTGGCGACGGACTACTGCGTGCTCAATACCGCGCTCGACGCGCTGCGCCGCGGGCTCGGCGTGACGGTCGACTCGACCGCGGTGCGCCCGGTCGAGCTGCAGCCGGGCGACGGCGAGCGCGCACTCGAGCAGGTGCGAGCGGCCGGCGGCAGCATTGCCTAGCGTCTCGGTTCACGCGACCACAGGAGGCAGCATGGAACGGCATGGTCCAGAGAGCTACTTCGTCGCGGACGCACCGGCGCTCGGATGATGCGGCGCGCCGACATCTCCGCCGGGCAGTTCCGGTACGACAGGTCCGATCCGGACGGTTTCCATGCGGGCATGCTCCGCTTGGGCCCGGAGCTCGGCGCGCGGCGGACCGGCATGAGCGTCTACGAGCTGCCTCCCGGACAGGCGCTGTGCCCGTATCACTACGAGCACGCTGAGGAGGAGTGGCTGCTCGTGCTCGAGGGCACGGCGTCGGTGCGCACGCCCGCCGGGACCGACCGGCTCGGGCCGTTCGAGGTGGCGTTCTTCGAGACCGGCCCGGACGGCGCGCACCAGGTGCGCAACGACACCGACACCAGCATCCGGATCGCGATGTGGAGCGAGGTCGTGACGCCCGCCGTGACCGTCTATCCCGACAGCGACAAGATCGGGGTCTTCACCGGCGACGAACGCGACAACCTGCTCGTCGAGCGATCCAGCGCGGTGGACTACTACCACGGCGAGGGCGGGTGAGGGCTCACCGTCAACTGCGGCATCGACGGGAGATCCGGGAGGGGGCGGCGGTCCGCAGCTGGATGCCATTTCCCGACACCAGATGGCCACACGGTCGCGGGTGTCGGGAAACTTGTCGTGAGCGGTCGTTTCCCGACACTAGAGGAAACCGCGGCGCCGGGTGTCGGGAAATGACCGCTCCCCACCCCGACCGGGCCCTCCCCCCTTCACTGCCGCAGTTTGACGTCCCGGAGCCCTAGACAACCCGCTCGAGCCGCGGATTAGGCCGCAGCTCGCGCCCGACTTTCGCGCACGGCCGCCCGTCGACGACCACGACGTCGGCCGTGAAGTCGTTCGCGCCGCGGATCAGCGACGAGCCGACGCCGTAGGAGTCGACCGGCACCGCGGCGGCTTCGAAGGCGCGGATGCGCTCGGCGTCGAACCCACCTGAGACGACGATCCGCACGTCCGGGAAGCCGTTGCGGTCGAGCTCTTCACGCACGAGCCGGACGAGCTCGGGCGCGACGCCCTTGGGCGCTCGCTCGCCCAGGACGCGTTGCAGCGAGCGATCCGCGAGCCGCTCGGACGTGTCGAGCCGCACGCCCCAGAGCGCCGGTCCCAGGGCCCGCGCGACGGCCAGCGCCGTGGCCACGGAGTCGTTGTCGAAATCGACCAGGACCGTGACGTTCATGTCGTGCGCGTAGCGCCTGGCGAAGGCCGCCGCGGCGGCGACCGTGTCGCCCCCGTACGCGGCGATCAAGCCGTGCGGCACGGTGCCGACGCCGCGCCCGCCCCACCAAGAGGCTTGGGCGTCGGTCGACACGCCGATCGCTCCCGCGACGTGCGCCGCCCAGCCGTCGCCGGTCTGCACGAGCCAGTGGTCGTGGCGGGCGGGGAAGAACAGGATCGGCTTGCCATGGGCCGCCTCGACCACCTCGGCGACGTTGCGCATGATCAGCGTTCGGCGCGCGAAGCAGCCGAGATAGACCGTCTCGAGGTGCGCGAACAGCTCGTACGGACCCTCGATCGTCAGCACTGTCTCCCATGGCTCGATCGCGTCACCTTCACGCAGCGCGTGCACCGCGAGCGCGTCCCAGCCGTCCTCCCAGCCCCCGTCGGCGCGCCGCCGCCCCGAGCACCGCTCGAGCACCGCGAGCGCCTCGTCGATCCCGCCGAGGATCGATCGCTCGCGCTGGAACACCTGCATCGTCACGTGCGGGCTGCGACCCTCGTGCTCGAGCAGCTCCTTGGTGTAGTTGAAGTAGGCGTCCGAGTAGTAGCCGTCCCGGATCCGCTCGACGGGCAGTCGGAATGTCTCCGGCGCGAGCCGCCCGGGCCGCGGTGTCAGAGCCATTCGTGGCGCCTGCGCCAGAAGTAGAACGCCGCGATCACGGTCGGCACCAGCAGACCGCCGACGCCGAGACCAGAAACGCCTCGAGCGAGTCGACCTGGTCGGTCAGCCAGCTGAAGTTCTGCCCGAAGAAGCTCGTCACGAGCGTCCAAATCATGAAGAACGTGGCGAGCACCGTCAGTCGGGTGGCGAGCGCGTTGAGGCGGTTCGCGTTCGCGTTGAAGTAGGTCGTCGTCAACGCCGTGAGGTGGCCGGCCTGGCAGAACAGCTCGCTCGACACCCGGTAGCGGTCGACCTTCGGCCGCTGGCCGAGCTCGCGCGTGTCCTCCAGCGCGAGCTCGTGCAGCTCGAGCAGCTCGCCCGCCGTCTCGAGGTCGGCGACGAGGCGGAGCGGTCAGGTCGAGCCAGAAGAACTCGTCGCGCGCACGCAGGGCCTCGATCTGCTCGCGGTCGACCGCGGTCAGGACCTCCATCGGGGCGCCACCCTATCCGCAGAACGGCTCAGGCTATGACGCCAGAGGCGGCGAGCCCGAGGACGAGCACGCCGAGCCCGACCCGGTAGGCGACGAACACCGCCGTCGAGTGCCGGGTGAGCCAGCGCAACAGGAAGGCGATCGACGCATAGCCGACCACGAACGCCCCGATCGTCGCGAGGATCGTAGGCGTCACCCCGGCCCCGCCCTCGTCGCCGATCTTGCGCAGCTCGAAGAGGCCGGAGACCACCACCGCGGGCACCGACAGCAGGAAGGAGTAGCGCGCGGCCGACGCGCGGTCGAACCCGAGCAGCAGGCCGGCTGTGAGCGTCGCACCCGAGCGCGACACCCCGGGCACGAGCGCACAGGCCTGCGCGAAGCCGATCAGGATGCCGTCGCGACGCGCGATGTCCTCGAGCGCGCGGTCACGCCGGGCGACGCGCTCGGCCAGCAGCAGCAGCAGCCCGAGCGCGATCAGCGTCGTCCCGATCACGTACAGGTCGCGCGCGCCGCTCTCGATCTGGTCGGCGAACGCGAACCCGAAGACGCCGATCGGGACCGTGCCCAGCAGGATGTACCAGCCCATCCGCGCGTCGAGCTCCGAGCGCAGCTCGGGCCGCCGCAGGCTCGCCGTCCAGGTGCGCGCGATGCGCCAAAGGTCGGCACGGAAGTACAGCAGCACCGCAGCCAGGGTTCCGAGCTGGGTGACAGCGGTGAATGCCGCTCCGGGATCCTCCCAGCCCGCGAAGGCCGGCACGATCCGCAGGTGGGCCGTGCTCGAGATCGGGAGAAACTCCGTGAGTCCCTGAACGATCCCGAGGACGATGGCTTGGAAGGCGTCCACGGGCGGGCCCGGATCCTAGAACGCGCTCTCCCGCACGCGCGATACTCGTGCCATGGCCTTCGTGCCTCCAGCCCGCCATCTGCTGCGCGCGAAGGATCTCGCCGACGCCCGCTACTCCGAGCCGCTGGCGGTGGACGAGCTGGCGCGGGCCGCCGGGCTCTCGCGCGCGCATTTCAGCCGCGAGTTCCGCCGCGCGTTCGGCGAGTCGCCGCACGCGTACCTGCTCACCCGCCGCCTGGAGCGTGCCGCGGCGCTGCTACGCACCACCGACAGCTCGGTGGCCGAGATCTGCTTCGCGGTCGGGCTGCAGAGCCTCGGCTCCTTCACCACCAGCTTCACCCGCACCTACGGCGTCTCGCCGACCGCGTACCGGGCAGCGTTCCCGCCTGCCGCCGACCACGCCCTGATCCCCGCGTGCGTGCTGCGCGCGTACGGGCGCCCGCAACGCCGCACTTTTCGAGAAGACAGCGCGGCGGCGCAGGAATAGCCTCGCTGGCGAAGTCAGTCGACCAGGGAGCAACGATGATCAAGATCTCCACCGCCCAACTCTGGGTGCACGACCAGGACGAGGCGCTCGCGTTCTACACGCAGAAGCTCGGCATGGAGGTGCGCACGGACGTCACCGTTGCCGAGATGGGCAACTTCCGCTGGCTGACCGTGGGGCCCGCCGGCCAGCCCGACATCGCGATCGTGCTGATGGCGATCCCCGATCCTCCGGTGATGGACGCCGAGTCGGCCGAGGAGGTGCGCAACCTGGTGGCGAAGGGCTTCGCGGGCACGATCTTCCTCACCACCGAGGACTGCCACGCCGCCTACGAGGAGTTCGCCGCCCGCGGTGTCGAGTTCGTCGAGCGGCCCGAAGAGCGGCCGTACGGGATCGACTCCTCGTTCCGGGACCCGTCGGGCAACAGCATCCGGCTGACCGAGGTCAGGGCGCTCGCGGCCGTCTGAGCCGGTGAATCGCCCGGGCGGCCCGTGCGGGCCGCCCGGCGCCCACGTTTGTCGAGTCCTCCGCAATCGGCTCACGAGCGGGCCGTTCCCTGGCGATGCAGACCGGACACCAGGGCAGAACCCTTCTCCCAAGGGCACCCCCGCCGCGAGGCGGGTCCGCAAAGCCACGGAGCTCCTACCGGAGTCAGCCGAGCTCCCAGAGGGGGATGTTGCTGGGCGCCCGCACCGCCTGCATCGGCAGATCGCGTCCCGAGGGTTAGTCCGCTCCCACCCGGCGCTCACCCCGCAGCTCCCCCCAAGATCCCCCCGGGGGATGAGGGCGGTGGCGGCCGCCGG
>DASQMT010000281.1:0-11670 GCA_035645355.1 Solirubrobacteraceae bacterium
GGCTTCTTCGCCGCGGACGAGGTGGAGCGCGATGCGGACGCGGTCGAGCGCGATGCGGTGGCGGACTTGCCTCGCGTCGACGGGGACTTGCCTGTCGTCGTCGACTTGCGCGTCGCGGCCGGCTTGGCGGTCGATGACTTGCGCGCCGTCGAGGCGGCCGGCTTGTTGGCCGAGGAGGACCGTGATCCCCGCATCGCGGACGGCCGTGACGCGGACGCGGACGCGGTCGACGAGGACGGTTCCGAGGCTGTCGTGCCGGTGGCCGTGCGGGTCGAACCGCGACGGGCGAACGGCTTGCTCGCCGACGGACGCCGGGAGCTGGCCGGCGAGCCGCCGCGCGGGTTGACCTCGAGCGCGGCGATGCGCTTCGTCAGCCCCTCGACGTCGCTACGAAGCCCCTTGATCTCGTCGAGCACGCGGTCCTCGAGCACCTCGCGGATCCGGTTGGCGGCCGTGGTCACGTCCTTGGCGCGCCCGCGCGTGGACTTGGCGCCCTCGGCTGACGCCGTGAAGGTGCGCTCGACGGCAGCGCGGACCGCCTCGACGGCTTCGACGGCACCGGCGGTGGCCTGGTCCTTCTTGCTGCGCTTCTTGGAGTCTTTCTTGGGCATGACCGGGCGATCCTAGCTTGAATGTGTCGCGAACGTGCCGCAAGCGCCGGTGATCCTCAAACCGCACGAGCCGATCGCCGAGCGCGTCCTGCTGCCCGGCGACCCCGGGCGCGCCCTGCGACTCGCCACGCAGCTCATCGACCGGCCGCGGATGCTCAACCACCACCGCGGACTGTGGGGCTACAGCGGGCCCGCGGCCGACGGCGAGCTGCTGACCATCCAGAGCACCGGGCTCGGCGGCCCGAGCGCGGCGGCGGTCGTGGCCGAGCTGGTGGCGCGTGGCGCCCGCCGGCTCGTGCGCCTCGGGACCGCGGCGGGGCTCGGTGGGACGGTCCTCGGGGAGCTGATCGTTGCGGACGCGGCGCTGGCCGGCGACGGCACGAGCCGCGCACTCGGCGCCGCCGCGCGGGTCGCGGCCGACGCGACCCTGTCCGACGCCCTGGCGCGGGGCGGCGCGATACGCGGGCTGGTCGCGTCGGCCGACGTTCACGACCCGGTGCTCGCAACGGCATGGGCGGAGGCGGGCGCGCTCGCCGTCGACCTCGCCACCGCGGCCGTGCTTGCGGCGGCGAATCGTCATGGCGCGGCCGCGGGCGCCGTGCTCGCGATCACACGCGCGCGCGGGGAGCGGCTCGCCGACGACGCGCTCAGGCCGCTCGAGGCAGCGCTCGGCGCGGCCGGGCTCGGCGCTCTGGCCGGCTAGCTCTTCGTCGGGCGCGGGCTCCGCTTGCCCGCGCCGGGCCCCGCCGTGCCTCTCCCCGGCTTGGACGATCCGCGCGCGGGCACGTTCGCCGCCGGCTTGGCAGCGTTGCGCGGTGGCGCGCCCGTAGAGCCGGAGGCGTCCTCGAGCCGCCCCTGCTCGCGCGGGATCGGCGGCGGCGCGGCGTCCAGGACGCCGGCGAGGTGGGCTACCTCGCCCGCGAGCTTCGAGAGCTGCGCCTCGATCGCCGCGAGCCGGTCGTCCGGCGGCATCGCGGCGCGGGAGGCCTCCTGGAGGTTGCGATCGAGCCGGTCGACCCCGTCCTCGATGCCCTCGAGACGCTGCGACACCGAGCGCAGCCGCCGGGTGAGCCGCTCGAGGTCCGCGGCGGAGGGCAGGTTGAGCGCGCTCATCGCCGTCTCCTGGGCGGCGACGGCCTTCTCGCGCGCCTCGAATGCGCGCGTGATCGCAGTCGTCACGAGCGGGTTCTCGAGAAGGTCCTGTGCCAGCTTGCCGAGCGCGTCCTCGCCCTGGCGGGTGATCCGGTCACGGAGCGTCTCCGCGCTCGGGTCCTCGTCTGCCATCAGTGCCTCCTGTCAAGCTCTGTCGGGGTGGCGAACGTACCGCAGTCCCGCCCTCGGCCGGTGCGAGCCTGGGAGCAGCCCACGGCCGTTTTATCCGCACCTGAACTGCAACGCCCATATTCGAGCAGTACGGTGCGCCAGCGCACCGCGATCGCGGAGGAGGGGACGCGCTCCACCCAATGAGACGACGGAAGCTGCTTATCGGCCTCGCCGCCGGCGCCATGTTCAGTGCGATCGTGGTACCAGCGTCGGCCGAGCCGCATCGCGTCTCGGTGACACTCGTGACCGGCGAGACGCTGACCCTCATCGTCGACGTCCCGCCCGGCTCCCCGGTCGGGTCGGCCCAGCTCCCGGACCTGCCCGCGCCGGTGGCGTCGGTGACCGACCTCGGCCCCGCGGTCACGCCGACACCCTCCGCGGCGCCCGTGGAGACCCCGACCCAGACCCCCGAGGCGACCCCGGCCCCGACCACGCTGCCCGCCCAGGCCGACCCGACTCCGTCCGCCACCGCCGAGCCGGCGCAGCCGCCGCGCGACAGCAAGAACCAGCGCTTGGGCAGCGTCGGCGACGATCGCGCGCTGCACCCGAACTCCGAGGCCGGAAGCGGGAAGCTCGACAAGCCGCCCGCGGCCCGCCCCGACCCGACGCGCAACCCCGACGGGCCGCCGACGCTCGCGGACCCGACCGTCTCGATCGCCACGCCGGGCCCGGCCCGCATCGGCGTCCCGAACTTCTTCATCGAGAAGTTCCGGATCCCGCCGTTCCTGCTCCCCATCTACCAGGCGGCGGGCATCGAGTACGGCGTGCGCTGGGAGGTGCTCGCGGCGATCAACGAGATCGAGACGGACTACGGACGCAATCTCAACGTGTCGTCCGCCGGCGCCCTGGGCTGGATGCAGTTCATGCCGGCCTCGTGGGAGATGTTCGGCGTGGACGGCAATCAGGACGGGCTCAAGGATCCCTACAACCCGGTCGACGCGATCTTCGCCGCCGCGCGCTACCTCAAGGCGGCCGGCGCCGACACGGACCTGCGCGGCGCGATCTTCGCCTATAACCACGCCGACTGGTACGTCGACTCGGTGATCCTGCGCGCGCGCCACATCGGCGGTCTGCCCGCCGACCTGGTCGGATCGCTCTCCGGCCTGACCCAGGGGCGCTTCCCCGTGCGGGCGACGTCCAGGTACGCCGAGGCCGTGACGCGCAAGGACGTCAGGCAGGCGCAGCCGGGCGAGAACCCGGCCTACGTCGTCGAGCCGAGCTCCCAGCGCAGGTGGGTCAAGATCTTCGCCCGCGGCGGCGCTCCGGTCGTCGCGGTCAACGACGGTCGCATCGTCAAGCTCGGGGAGAGCCGCCGGCGAGGCGCGTTCGTCGTATTGCAGGACGTCTACGGCAACACATACAGCTACTCGCATCTCGACGACGTCGTCGAGTCGTTTCCGGCGCCGAGACGGCGCGCGCTGGACACGAGCCGGGCGGCGCTCCCGCCGCTGCACGATGCCGCCCCCTCCGCCCCCGCCTCGGTCACGACGGCGCGCGAGGCGCGGGCGCGCAAGGAGGCGCAGCGCGCCGCCCGGGGGCAGCGGGCAACCGCCGCGGCGCCCACCAAGGAACGGCTGTTCGCCAACCCGGAGCGCCCGCGCGCAGCGCTCGCCGGCGGCGAGCGCCAGCGGCCACGGCTGCTCGGGCTCGACCCCTCCCAGATCGTGATGAAGCCGCTCGTCCGCGGCGCGCGCGTAGCCTCGGGGACGGTGCTCGGCCACCTCGGGGGTGGCTCCCGGCGCACCACCGCGCACGTGCGGTTCGAGATCCGGCCTGCCGGCCGCGGCGCCCCGCGGATCGATCCCAAGCCGATCCTCGATGGCTGGAAGCTGCTCGAGTCGACCGCGATCTATCGCGCGGCCGGCCGCAACCCGTTCGTCGGCGAGGACGCGCAAGCGCCGTCGATCGGCCAGATCCTGCTGATGAGCAAGAACACGCTCGCGCGCCGCGTCCTCGCCGACCCGAACATCCAGATCTACGGCTGCGGGCGCCGGGACGTCCGCGCCGGGCAGATCGACCGCCGCGTGCTGGCAACGCTCGAGTTCCTGGTCGCCTCGGGGCTCAGGCCGACCGTCACCTCGCTCAAGTGCGGCCACTCCTATCTGACCGCTTCGGGCAACGTGTCCGAGCACTCGACCGGCACCGCAGTCGACATCGCCGCGATCAACGGCGTGCCGATCCTCGGCCACCAGGGGAAGGGCTCGATCGCCGAGCAGACGATCCAGCGCCTGCTGACGCTCCAGGGGACGATGGAGCCGCACCAGATCATCTCGCTGATGACGTTCGAGGAGGCCGGCAACACGTTCGCCATGAGCGACCACGCGGACCACATCCACGTCGGCTTCCGCCCGCTCTATGGGCTCGGCTCCAAGCGCGCGGAGCAGGTCGAGGCGATCCTCCAGCCGGGGCAGTGGATCAAGCTGATCGACCGGCTCGAGGAGATCGAGAACCCGACCGTCTCACGCAAGCCGTCGCGGTACGCAGTCGACGCGCGCAGGCGCGCGAGCCGGGCCCACGAGGGCGAGTAGTGCGCCGCGCTAGCTCGGCTTCGTCTGGAGCGCCGCCAGCACCGCGACGAGCTCCTCCACCACGTCACCGCCCAGCTTCACCGCGGCGTCGGCGTCGTAGGGCGTCGGCCCGATCGTCACGAGCGCGAGCGCCCCACCGGCGGAGAGCGTGATCTGTGGGAGCTGCGCGACCGGGAAGACCTCGAGCGAGGAGCCGATGCAGAGCAGCACGTCCGCGCCCGCGGCCAGCTCGGACGCGCGCGCCAGCGCCGCCTCGGGCAGCAGCTCGCCGAAGAGGACGACGTCGGGCTTGAGCGGCGCGCCGCAGTCGCAGCGCGGGACGCCGTCGGCGGCGGCCGCCAGTCGGTCGCGGACCTCACCGAGCGCGTGAGTCGCTCCGCAGCGCGGGCATGACGAGCTGCTGATCGTGCCGTGGACCTCGATCAGGTCCCGCGTGCCCGCCGCCCGGTGCAGGCCGTCGATGTTCTGCGTCACGACGGCCTGGATCACGCCGCGCCGCTCGAGCTCCGCCAGCGCCAGGTGCGCCGCGTTCGGGCGCTTGTCGCGCAGCGCCGCGAAGCGCAGGCCGTAGAACTGCCAGAAGCGCTCCGGGTCGCGCCGGAAGACGTCGATGTGCGCGACCTCCATCGGGTCGACGTTCGCCCACAGCCCGGTGCCGGGCGAGCGGAAGTCCGGGATCCCGGAGGGCACGGAGATGCCGGCGCCGGTCAGGGCGACCACGCTCTCGGCGGAGCGCAGGAGCTCCGCGAGCCGGGCAGCCCCGGGCTCCGGCGAAGTCCTGCTCAAGCGCCCTTGAACCGCGGCGTGCGCTTGCCGAGGAACGCGCCGATCCCCTCGCGCGCGTCCTCCGAGCCGAAGACCGCGGCGAAGCCGGCCTTCTCCGCCTCGATGCCCTCGTCGAGGTCGGCGCGGTGCGAGACGCGCTTGATCTGCTCGAGCGCGAGCGGCGGCTGCCGGGCGAACTTGCGCGCCCAGGCGAGCGCCGTGTCGAACAGCTCGTGATCGTCGACCACGCGGTTGACGAGGCCGTGCTCGTATGCCTCCTCGGCGCCGATCGGGTCGCCGGTCGTGTTCATCTCGAGCGCCTTCGCCGAGCCGACCAGGCGCGGCAGCCGCTGCGTGCCGCCGAAGCCGGGGATGATCCCGAGGCCGATCTCGGGCTGCCCGAACGAGGCCGAGAAGCCTGCGATCCGCACGTCGCAGCCGATCGCCAACTCGCAGCCGCCACCGAGCGCCATGCCGTTGACGGCCGCGATCGTCATCGTGCGCGAGCGCTCGAACGAGCGCAGCAGCGCGTGCGCGCGGTCCAGCAGGGCCGCGCCGCTCGCCGCGTCCATGTGCGTGAACGACTTGAGGTCGGCGCCGGCGCAGAACAGCGTCGGGTTCGGAGAGGCGACGATCACAGCGCGCGCGCGACCCTCGACCTCCTGCCAGGCAGCTTCGAAGGCCTCGATCACCTGCGGCGAGAGCGAGTTGGCCGGCGGGTTGTCGAGCCACAGGATCGCGATCTCGTCGCCGCGCCGGTCGAGCTTCACGGGCGCCGTCTCGTACCCGGGCTCGGGCTGCGGGTAGGGGTAGAAGCCCTGGCCGCTCTTGGCGCCGAGCCGCCCTTGCGCGACCATTCTGCGCAGGACGAGCGGTGCCGCGAAGTGCTCGCCCCACTCCCGCTCCGCGCGCTCGAGCGCCGCAAGCACCTCGTCCAGGCCGCGGAAGTCGGCGCGCGCGAACGGGCCGGGGACCATGCCGGTGCCCAGCATCAGCCCGAGGTCGATCTCGCGCACCCCGGCGACGCCCTCCTCGAGCACGAGGCAGGCCTCCACCAGCGCCTTGAGCATGAAGCGCTCGGCGATCCGCTCGGCGTCAGCCATGCTCGTAGAACCCCTTGCCGGACTTCGCGCCGAGCTCGCCGCGCTCGAGCCGCTCCTCCATGCCCTTGTGGACGTAGAAGCGATCGCCGTAGTGCTCGCGCAGGTCACGGGCGACCGTCACGACGGTGTCGAGACCGGACATGTCGGCGACGCGGAACGGGCCCATCGGCATCTGCGCCTGCTGCTCGATCAGCTCGTCGAGCTCCTCCACCGGCAGGCCGGTCTCGTCCTGGACGCGCCAGATCTCCGATGCGGTCGAGACGAGGATCCTGTTGACCACGAACCCGGCGCACTCGGCGACGCGGATCGGCAGCTTCTTGATCTGCTGCGCGAACGTGCTCGCGGCCTGCGTCGTCTCGGCCGAGGTCTGGTCGCCCTCGATCACCTCGATCAGGCGCATCGTCGCGGCCGGCCAGAAGAAGTGGAAGCCGACGACCTTGTCGGGCCGCTGCGTCGCGTCGGCGATCTCGGTGATCGAGAGCCCGGAGGTGTTGGACGCGAGGATCGCGCGGCCCGGGGTCACGGCATCGAGCTCGGCGAACACCTGGTGCTTGAGCTCGATCCGCTCGGGGACCGCCTCGATCACGATGTCGACGTCGCCGAAGCCGGCGTACTCCGTGGCGCCGCTGATGTTCGCGAGGATGCGCTCGACCTGCGCATCGGCCTGCTCACGCGTGAGCCTGCCCTTGTCGACGAGCTTGGCGGCCTGCTTCGAGGACACCTCGCGCGCCTTCCGCAGGCCGGTGTCCACGAAGCGCTGGTCGACGTCCTTGAGGATCACGGGCACGTCCGCCGCCGCGAGCACCTGCGCGATCTCGCCGCCCATCACGCCGGCGCCCACGACCGCGGCCTTGAAGACGAACATCGCGCGGACCCTAGCGACTCGCGCCGGCGTCGGGCTCGATGTCGCCACGCCGCTCGCGGACGAGCGCCGCGGGCGGATGCCGTACCCTCTAGTGGAGCGTTAGATTCACGTCCAGTGCTCCGGCCGCAGCAGTTGCGCGAGTCGCGGCGCCCGCTCACCGAGGGCTATCGCAGTCGCCGCGCGGGCGGCCGCCGAGCCGAGCACGTTCCCATGCCCCGAGTAGGCGCCGACGGCGAGCACGCCGGGACGCACCTCCTCGAGGATCGGCAGCCGGTCCGGCGTATAGGCGATCACGCCGGCCCACCGGTGGGTGACCGCCGCCTCGACGCCGACGCGCTCGCGCAGCAGCCGGTCGAGCAGCGCCTGCACCTCCGCGCCGGTCTCGGCCGGCTGCCCCCACTCCGCGTCGGCGAAGCTGCCGCGCCCGCCGCCCAGCGCGACGCTGCCGTCCGGGAGCTGCTGCCAGTACTCGTAGCCCCAGTTGTCGTATACAGGGCAGGGGACAGTTCCCGCGGCGATCGGCACCGTGGCGAGCATCTGCAGCCGCGTCGACCGTGCCCGGCCCTCGAGCTCCGGCAGCAGGCGCTCGAGGCCGCCGTCCACGCAGACGATCACGGCTCGGCAACCGACCTCGCCGGCGGGAGTGCGCACGCGGTCGCCGGCCAGCTCGAGCACGGGCGAGTCGCAGAACAGCCGCGCGCCACGCGCGAGCGCCCGGCCGGCGAGCAGCCGGCAGCGCTCGAGCGGCTGGATCGAGCCGTCGCCGGGGACGAACACGCCGGCGCCGGTCGGACCGTCCGCGCGCCGCCCCGGCAGGCCGTGGCGCTCCAGCGCCGCCAGCTGGAGCGCGCAGTCCTCGGCCTCGGCCTCGGAGGCAGGGATCCGCAGCGACCCGACACGCCGGACGATCGCGTCGCCGAGCTCCGCCTCCAGCCGGTCGAGCTCGGCGAGCGACTCACGGTAGATCCCGACGGCCCGCTCCTCACCCCAGGCCGCGACGGCGGCATGGTGGAAGAGCGCCGCACCGGCGAGCACGAAGCCGCCGTTGCGGCCCGCGGCCCCGCCGGCGACCGGGCCGGCGTCGATGCCGACCACGCTCGCGCCCGCGTCCAGCGCCGCGCCGACCGCCGCGAGCCCGGAGCCGCCGAGGCCGACGACGCAGACGTCCGCGGACACCTCGCCGGCGAGCGCGGCCGGGTTCTCCCAGGCGGCCGGATCGCCCCAGACGGGCTCCATCGCCACGGACATGCGCCGCATGCTGCCAGAACCGCCGCAGGCTCTAGCTTTGCGCTCGATGCCGACCGAGCCGCCTGGCAGCGCATGGCAGTTCCCGCCGATCGAGGCGGCCGACGCCCAGGGGCTGCTGGCGCTCGGAGCGGACCTCGAGCCGGGCACGCTGCTGGCGGCCTACCGGTCCGGCAGCTTCCCGATGCCCGTCAGCGGCGTGCGCCCAATGGCGTGGTTCAGCCCGGATCCGCGCGGCATCGTGCCGCTCGAGGCCTTCCGCCCGTCGCGCTCCCTGCGCCGCTCGGCGCGCCGCTTCACGGTCAGCGTCGACGCCGCCTTCGGAGAGGTGATCGCCGGCTGTGCGGACTCGCGCCGGCCCGGCGGCTGGATCACGACGGAGATGCGCGCCGCCTACGAGCGACTCCACCGCCTCGGCTGGGCACACTCGATCGAGACCTGGGACGAGGGCGGAGCGCTGGCCGGCGGGCTCTACGGCGTCGAGGTCGGCGGCCTCTTCGCGGCCGAGTCGAAGTTCCACGTGCGTACGGACGCCTCGAAGGTCGCGCTCGTCGCGCTCGTGCAGCGTCTGCGCGGCGCGGGCGGCGCGCGGTTGCTCGACGTCCAGTGGACGACCCCGCATCTCAGGGCGCTCGGCGCCCGCGACGTCGGGCGCGACGAGTACCAGCGCCTGCTGGCGGCAGCGCTCCACGAGCCGCCCGCCTTCTGAGCCCCACGGGGTGCGCAACGCTCGCCGCTGCCGCCGCTCGACGTGGAAGCGGCTCCCGGACGGGTAGGCACCGTTCGCGTCTTAGCTGGAATCGCCTCCGCCCCGCGTATAGATTGAGCCGCATGGCCCGCCTCCGCCGCTACGACCTCGACGAGCTCGCCGCCCGTCCGGGGACGTACTTCAACCCCGAGACAGAGATCCTGATCGTGGTCGACGACTCGGCCCACCCCGGCGCCCAGCTGGCCGACGACATCGACGACGGCGAATGGATCCTCGTGGGCGACGAGGTGCCGCTCGACGACGCCGCGCGCGACGAGCTGCTCGAGCGCCTCGAGGTCACCGCGGTGCGCGCCGTCCAGACCGACGAGGAGGACGACGAGGTGGTCGAGGAGGAGGAAGAGCTGGAGCCCGACCCCGATCCCGACGCCGAGAGCTACTAGACCCGCTCCTCCTTCTCCTCCGGCTGCTCGTCCGTGGGCCCGGGGGCACGCTCGGCCTGCTTGGCCTCGGCGTCGGGGTCGCGCGCATCGGCGATCACCGAGGCTGTGATGCCGATCACGAAGCAGAGCGCCACCACCAGCAGCGACGGGACCGGGCTGACCTTGTAGACGTCCTCGATCAGCAGCTTGACCGCGACCAGCGCCAGCACGATCGCGATCGTCTCGTCGAGGTAGCGAAAGCGGTGGATCAAGCCCTCGACCAGCCCGAACAGTGCACGCATGCCGAGCAGCGCGAACACGTTGCCCATCCAGATCAGGACGGAGTCGCGCGTGATCGCGAACGCTGCCGGGATCGAGTCCACCGCGAACGCGACGTCGGCGGCCACGATCGCCACCAGGCAGAGCGCCACCGGCGTCACGTGGCGGCGCCCGTCGACCTTGACCATCCAGCGCCGGCCGTGATTCTCGCTGGTGACGGGAAAGAAACGCCGGACCGCGCGTACGAAGATGTTCTTGTCCGGGTCGACCTCGTCGGCGACCCCCTTCAGGATCTTGTAGGCGAGCAGCAGCAGCAGCACGCCGAGCAGGTAGATCACGAAGTGGAACTGCTCGATCAGGGCGACGCCGGCGAGGATCGCGAGCCCGCGCAGGACGAGCGCCGCGACGATGCCCCAGAACAGCAGCCGCGCACGGTGCTCCTCCGGCACGCCGAAGTACGAGAACAGCAGGATGAAGACGAACAGGTTGTCGAGCGACAGCGAGCGCTCGATGAAGTAGACCGTGGTGTACGTGACCGCGTCGTCGGTGCTCGAGAGCACCCACACCACCACCGCGGCGAGCAGAGAGACGACGAGCCAGCCGACGCTCCACCAGAGGCCCTCGCGAAAGTCCGGCTCACGGCCGCGGGCGAAGAACTTGAGGTCGACCCAGAGGAAGACGACCGTCGCTACGGCGAGCACCAGCCACGGGAGCGGCCCGGAGACGAACCCGGCCGGCGGGGCCATCAGACGAAGAAGAACGTTATCCCGAGCACCGCGTAGACCGCGAGCAGCTGCACCCCCTCGAACCAGGTCGACTCACCCTCGTGCGTTACCTCGAGCGCGATGAGCACCGCGAGCACGACCGCTCCCAGCTCGAACCCGTTGAACACGAGCGCCATCGGGAAGTCGCCGAGGAACAGCGAGATCAGGACCAGCAGCGGCGCGGCGAACATCGCGATCTGCGCGGCCGAGCCGATCGCGATGTTGACCGCGAGGTCCATCTTGTCCTTGGCCGCGAAGTAGATCGCGACCCAGTGCTCGGCCGCATTGCCGACGATCGCGATCACGATAACGCCGACGAAGAACGGCGACAGGCCGATCGACTCGGACGCCTCGGTGATCGAGCTGACCAGGATCTCGGACATCAGGCCGACGGCGACGGCGGCGACGCCGAGCATGATCACGCTCTTGCGCACCGTCCATGGCTCGCCGACGTGGTCGTCCTCGCCGTGCTCGGGGTTGAAGAGGTCCCTGTGCGTCTTGAGCGAGAAGATCAGCCCCGCCCCATAGGTGCCGAGCAGGATCAGCGACACGCCGACCGAGAGCTTCTCGACGTCGGAGTCGTAGTTGACGGCCTCGGCGTCGGGCCGCGGCAGACCCGTGCCCTGCACCAGCTCGAAGACGGCGGGCATGATCAGCGCTACGATCGCCAGCAGCAGCATCAGCGCGATCAGGTTCGCGGCCGTCGCGTTGAAGTGCTGGCGCTCGCGCCGCCGCCCGCCGACGAGCATCGCCATGCCCATCACCAGCAGGATGTTGCCCAGGATCGAGCCGATCAGCGAGGCCTTGACGACCTCCTGCAAGCCCGCGTTGAGAGCGAACAGGGCGATGATGATCTCCGGCGCGTTTCCGAACGTGACGTTCAGGAAGCCGCCGATACCGGGGCCCGAGCGGGTGGCGAGCTCCTCCGTGGCGCGGCCCATCAGGGCCGCGGTCGGGATCACTCCGAGCGCCGAGGTGATGAAGATCGCGCTCGCGCTCGCGTGCGTCAACTCAAGCGCGACCGCGATCGGGATGAACGGCACCAGTATGTAGGGCCAG
>DASQMT010000282.1:0-7140 GCA_035645355.1 Solirubrobacteraceae bacterium
GGACTCGACGCGCTCGACGCGTGGCTCCCGGCCGGCCGCACCGCCGTCCTGCTCGGCTCGTCAGGCGTCGGCAAGACCACGCTGCTCAACCACCTCTCCGGCCAGCAGCGCCCGACGCTGCCCGTGCGCGAGAGCGACGACCGCGGCCGCCACTCGACCAGCCATCGCGAGCTGGTGCCGCTTGCGAGCGGCGCGCTCGTGATCGACACGCCGGGACTGCGGTTGCCGCGCGTATGGGAGCAGGCGGCCGGGCTGCGCAGCGTGTTCACCGACGTCGAGGAGCTCGCGCGCAGCTGCCGCTTCGGCGACTGCCAGCACCGCGGCGAGCCGGGTTGCGCGGTCGCGGCCGCGATCGCCGACGGCCGGCTGCCCGCCGACCGCCTGGCGGGAATGGAGAAGCTGGCGCGCGAGGAGGCGTGGACGGCGAGCCGGCGCGACGCGCGCGCGCGTGTCGAGCGCAAGCAGTCGGTCAAGCGCATCCACCGCGCCCAGCGCAAGTTGTACGAGGAGCGGGGCGGCTAGGGCTCGGTGAGAAAGCGGTTTCGCCTGCCAGGCGAACTGGCTAGTCCCTCGCCGTTCGCCTTCGGCGACGTTATGCACGCGCTCGCCTTCGGCGACGTTACATGCGAACATATGTTCGATGACCAGCCAGGGGAGTCCCTACGCCCGGTTCCAGCGCGCGCTCGCCACCGGCAACCCGAACGTCGTGCGGGCGGCGGCTGCCGAGCTGCCGCGGATCGGTGTCGCTGAGGCGGCCTCGATCCTGCTCGTGATCCTGCGCGCCGAGCCGCACCAGTACGAGCGCGCCGCCGTGCGCTGGCTCGGCCGGCTCTGCCTCGAGCGCAAGCGCGTCGGCCTCACGGACCTGAGCCGCGCGGCCGCCGCGCTCGTCGCCCTGCCCGAGCGGCCAGAGGCGGCGCGGCCGCTACTTGCCGAAGTCTGCAGCCGCGCGGGCCAGGAGCAGGCGGCTGCCGTGTTCCGCGGCTAGTGTCCTAGGCCGCTTCGCGCAGCGCAGCCAGCTCGCGCATGCGGCCGAGGCGCCCTAGGGCGCGCGACTCGATCTGCCGCACGCGCTCGGGCGTGATGCCGAGCTGGCGGCCGATCTCACGCAGCGGCGTCGGCTCCTGCCCGGCGATCCCGTAGCGCAGCTCGACGACCCTGCGCTCGCGCTCGGGCAGCTCCTGCAGTGCCGCATGCAGCGCGTCGGTGCGCAGCGAGATGTGAACCTCGTCCTCCGGTGCCGGGCCTTCCGACGGCAGCAGGTCGCCGAAGGCTGCGTCGTCCTCCTCGCCCAGCGGCCGGTCGAGCGAGGTGACCGCGCGCGCGGCATCGCGCAGCGCGTGCAGGTCCTTGAGCGAGAGATCGGCGGCGGCCGCGAGCTCGGAGTCCGTCGGCGGCCGGTCGAGCTTGAGCGACAGCGCGTTCTGCGCGCGCGCGAGCTTGCGCTGGTTGCGCACCAGGTTGATCGGGAGCTTGATCGTCCGCGCCTTCGCGTCCATCCCGCGCTCGACGGCCTGGCGGATCCACCAGGTGGCGTAGGTCGAGAAGCGGTAGCCCTTGCGCCAGTCGAACTTCTCGACCGCCCGGATCAAACCCAGGATCCCCTCCTGGATCAGGTCGAGCAGCGTCAGCTCCGATCCCTGGTACTTCTTCGCGATCGAGACCACGAGCCGCAGGTTCGCGTTGATCATGCGGTCCTTGGCGGCGAGGTCACCGCGCTCGATCCGCTTGGCGAGGTCGATCTCGTCAGCGGGCGTGAGCAGCCGGTGGCGCCCGATCTCGTTCAGGAAGAGCTGGAGCGCGTCCGTCGTCGCCGTGGCGAGCTTCGCGTCATCGATCGGCACCGGCTCTTCGTCGCGCCCGCAGTCGTCGCTCAGGTCGATCCCGCGGCTGTCGAGCTGCTCGTAGACACGGCCGACATCCGCCTCGTCCAGGTCGAGCGCGCGGGCCAGCTCGTCGATCTCCGAGAGCGGGATGCAGCCGAGCTGCTCGCCGCGGTCGAGCAGCGCAGCGACGGGAGCGTCCGTCGCATCGTCACTACCGGGGGCCATACGCGCATTGTCCTCACCGGTTCGGCGGACACCTAAACGCCCGGTGCGCCGCATCGGCGTTTGCTCCCGGCGGCGAGGCGGGAAGACTGAAACAGACCTATAGGGAGGCCACCATGCTTGGACGCGCGAAGGACGGCAAGGACGACGATCGCGGGCGCGGGACGGGATCGGTCGCCGTATCCGACCGGCCCACGGAGACCGCCGGCGCGCCACCCACCGGCAATGGCAGCGCCACTCGCTCCGCGCTCGAGACCGCCCGCACGCGCCAGCGCGACGAGTTCGGCGGGATCAACTGGGGCGCGAGCTTCTTCGGCTGGCTCGTGGCCGTCGGCGTCGCCGCGTTGCTGACGGCCCTGCTGGCAGCCGCCGGCGCCGCCGTCGGACTGACGAGCACGAGCGAGTCCGAGGCCACCGCGAATGCCGAGGAGATCGGCGTCGGGGGCGGCATCGCGCTGGTGCTCGTGCTGATGCTCGCCTACTACGCGGGCGGGTATGTCGCCGGGCGCATGTCGCGCTTCGACGGTGGCCGCCAGGGTCTCGGCACATGGCTGATCGGGCTGCTCGTGACGATTGCGCTGGCGCTCGCGGCGGTGGTGCTGGGCGATGAGTACAACGTGCTCGAGCAGCTCAACCTGCCTTCGCTGCCCGTGGGCGAGCAGTCGCTGGCGACCGGCGGCATCATCGCGCTGACGGCGATCGTGCTCGGCACGCTGCTCGCCGCGCTCTTCGGCGGCAAGGTCGGCGAGCGCTACCACAAGCGCGTCGACCGGGCCGGCTTCACCGACTGACGGAGCACGACTTTCCGGTTGGGTGCATCACTTGTCGCCCGGCCGGGTAGGCGGGTGGGAAAGCTGACGCATCCGCCTCCTCGGAGCTGACGCTCTGGAGTTCGGTAGAGGACTGTCGGGACCCCCATCCGGTACCGACCTGGACCCGCCCGTTTCCACCGAGCCCACTACTCCCGCCCCCGGGGGAGATCCATGCAACAGCAACCGCCGCCCCGCCCTCGCGCCGACCGCCCAAACGCATGAGAACCGAACAGATCTCACTGCTCAAGGCCGACCCCGATCTCGGCGCACTGCTCGCCGAGCCGCGCCGCTCAGAGGCCGAGCGGCGACTGCTGGTCAGCACGCATCGGCTCGGCGTCGGGCCGTGGGACGTGACCCGGCTTGCGGGCGCGAGTGCCGACCACATCGGCCTGCTCGTGCTCGAGGGCGTGATCGCCCGCGAGTTGACGGTCGCCGACCACGTCAGCGCCGAGCTGCTCGGCCCCGGCGACCTGATCCGCCCGTGGCAGGCCGCGTCCAAGAGCGAGCTGCTGCCGGTCGACGCCGACTGGAGCGTCCTCTCCCCCGCGACGCTCGCGGTCCTCGATCGCCGCTTCGCCGCCGAGGTCTCGCAGTACCCGGAGGTGACCGCGGCGCTGTTCGACCGGCTCTCGGAGCGCTCGCTGCGGCTTGCCACCACCCAGGCGATCTCCCAGCTGACGCGCGTGGACCGGCGGCTGAAGGCGCTGTTCTGGCACCTGGCGGAGCGCTGGGGCCGGGTCGGCGGCGAGGGAGTGGTGATCCCGCTCGCCCTCACGCACCGCATCCTCGGGCAGCTCGTCGGCGCCCGTCGCCCGACGGTCTCGACCGCGCTCTCGGAGCTGGCTGAGCGCGACGAGCTCGTACGTCGGCCCGACGGCTCGTGGCTCCTGCGCGGCGATCCGCCGGACGCCTCGACGCTCGAGCGCCCGGGCGCGCGCCACGCGCGTGTGGGCGACCTGCTGCGCCCGGCGCGCCGCTTCTCGCGCGGCGGTGGCGCGACGGTGCGGCGCGCGGGCTAGGAGCGCCCCACGCCGGAGGCGAACTCGCGCCACCGCAGCAGCCCGCCGGAGCGCGGCTCGAGCGGTGGCGTAGGAGCGCCGGCGAACTGGCGTATGCCCTCGAGCAGCTCCAGCAGCGCCTCGTCGGCACGGTGGCGCGGAGCCCAGCCGAGCTCGTCGCGGATGCGGCGCGTGTCCATCACCGGCACGGCCATGCCCATGTCGAGCCAGCCGGCGGGCGTGGGCTGCAACCGCAGCCGCCAGCTGAGATCCGCGGCGGCCCGGACGGCCCCGACAGGGACCTGCACCGCCCGCGCTTCGAGCGCGCGGGCGAGCGTCGCCGAGTCGAGCACCGGCTCGGCGGCGACGTTGTAGGCGCCACGTGCGCGCTCGTCGGTCGCCACCAGCCGGTACGCCTCGGCGACGTCCGCCGTGTGCACACCCTGCACGCACAGTCCCGCGGGGAGCGGCAGCAGCGGCAGCAGGCCTGGGCGCACGAGCGGCGACGGCAGCAGCGGCCCGGCGAACAGCCGCCGGATGCCCGAGGCGGCCTCGCGTTTGAAGATCAGCGCCGGCCGCAGCCGCACCACGCGCAGCTCCGGGTTGGCCGCCTCGATGCCGTCGAGCATGCGCTCCGCCGCGACCTTGTGGCGCGAGTAGAAGGAGGAGGGCGTTCCCTCCGTCGGCCAGGACTCGTCGACGGCGACGTCGACGGGTCCCGCAGAGTAGGCGCCGATCGACGACGCGTGCACCAGCGCGCCGACGCCCGCGGCCGCAGCGGCCTCGAACACGCGTCGCGTGCCATCCACGTTGACCGCCTCGAGCAGGGCGCCGTCGCGGGACGGCTGGATCAGCCACGCCAGGTGGATGACGGCATCGGCGCCCCGGAACAGATCCGCGAGCGGCGCCGTCAGAACGTCGGCCTGCACCCAGGTCGTCCGCGGGCTGCGCAGCTCCGGCAGCCGCCGCGCAAGCCCGACGATCTCCCTGACGCGCGCATCGGAACCCAAGGCCGCGACCAGGCTCGTTCCGACGTTGCCGGTCGCCCCGGTCACGACGATGCGCATGCCGTGCGCAGTTCCCCGTGCGTCCTGCCGCGCAAACCGGGGTACGTTTCCCGGGTACCCGAACAAGGAGACTCGCATGGCTGTCCGCAGCGCCTCAGAAGGAATCCTCTCCGACGACAACGCCGGCAAGCGCGACGAGCTGATCGAGCTGCTCAAGCGCTCGTACTGGATGGAGATCGAGACGGTGATGAGCTACATCGCCAACTCGATCAACCCCGACGGCGTGCGCGCGCAGGAGATCATCGAGTCGCTGCAGGCAGACATCCAGGAGGAGCTCGGCCATGCGCAGCAGTTCGCCGCCCGGATCAAGGAGCTCTACGGCGTCGTGCCCGGCTCGCTCGACTTCACGCCCGAGCAGTCCTACCTCCAGCCGCCCGAGCACCAGACCGACATCGTGCATGTGATCAAGGGCGTGATCGAGGCCGAGACCGGGGCGATCGAGCACTACAACCGCATCATCGAGTTCACGGACGGGGTCGACTACGTGACGCAGGACATGGTGATCGCGATCCTGCGCGACGAGGAAGGTCACCGGCGGCTGTTCGAGGGCTACCTGCGCGAGTACGAGGTCGAGGGGCGCGCCTGACGCAGCGCGCGTCGCCATCGCCGTCCAAGCCTGAGCGCGCGCGAGCGCTCAGGTTCTCGGGTTGCCGGTCGCCTTGCCGTCGTCGTTGTCGGGCGCGTCCTTGACGCTCGGCTGCGACTTCTCACGCACCGCCGAGCCCTCGCCCTCGCCCGTATCGTCCGGCGCCGCTCCGGGAGGACCCTCTTCGGGATAGCCCGAGTCCGGGATGTCTCGTTCGCCTCCGCCGCTCTCGCTCATGGCCTGCATCACGCTCCGTTCAGCTCGCTCGTTCCGACACTCCGAGGGCTACCCCGAGGGCGGCGATCAGGATCACGCCGAGCGCCGCGATGCTCGCGCCGGCGGCAAGCGCGGGAGCCTGTTGCGCGAGCGCCAGCGGGTCCGAGCCCTTGAGGAACACCGTGGCCGTGGCGGCGCCGATGACTACCAGCGCTCCGATCACGGGCGCCACGACCGGCGTCCCGAACCGGGCCGGCGCACGTGCGTGGTCGCCTTCGAGCAGCTTCAGCACTGCGACTCCCGAGAGCACGAACGACGCGGCGAGCAGGTAGCCGCCCAGCACGTCGCTCGGCAGGTGGCTGCCCAGCGCGATCTGCGCGTACCCGACCGCGACGGCGTATCCGGCGCCGAGCATCGCGGCCACCGGCCGCGAGCGCGGGCTCGCCACGAGCACCCCGCAGAGCGCGAGCGACATCGCCGCGGTGGCGTGCCCGCTAGGCCACGCCAGCTGGTAGCCGCCGGGATCGGCGCGCTCGAGCAGGCGCGGGACGGCCTCCTGCAGCGCCTGCGTCGTCGCGCTGGCGGCGAGCAGAATCACCGGCACGAGCGCGGCCAGCACGATCCGGCCGCGCAGCAGCGCAATCCCGGCCAGCGCCAGCGCGGTCAGGACGAACGGCAGCGGATCGGCGAGCACCGCGACGTTCTCGATCCGCGGCCGGGGCGCCTGGGCGCCCGCCTGCCCGATGGCCTCGTACACCCGTTCGTCGACCCGTGCGCCGAGGCGCGTCAGGAAGGCGATGACCAGCACGAGTCCGGCCGCCACGCCGCTGGCCGCGCCAAGGGCGAACAGCGAGGGTCGGCGGTGGCGGAGCACGACCCGTCAGCGTAGACGCGCGACCTTCCGCCGCGATCAAGCCCTACTGCGTCAGCGCGAGCACGTCGTCGACGCTGATCGCGAGCAGCCCCGGATCGGGAGCGCCGCCGTGCGGGTCGCCCCGCGTGCCGCGGTGGATCACGACATGCTGCGCGCGGTCGGGCGGCGGTCCCCACTCCGCCGGCGGTGTCGGGCCGAAGAGCAGCACGGACGGCACGCCGAACGCCGTCGCGAGGTGCGCGACGCCGGTGTCACCGCAGAGCACGCGACCCGCCGCCGCCACCACGGCCGCGAGCTGCATCAGATCGGTCCGGCCCGCGAGCACCGCCTCGGGTTCGAGCCCGGCGCCAAGGGCCACCCGCCGCGCAAGCGGCCGCTCCGCGTCCGAGCCGGTGACGACCACACGACGACCGGCCTCGCGCTCGGCGCGCGCGACCGCCGCCCAGCGCTCGGCCGGCCAGCGCCGCGCAGGGCTCGCGGCGCCGGGGTGGACGACGGTCGCTCCGGCCACCGCGACGGCGGCATCCGCGGGCGTGGGG